>JAOAPG010000150.1 GCA_025462785.1 Acidobacteriaceae bacterium | reverse complement strand
TCAGATGCACTACACCACCAATGGCCGTGCTGCGAAAGATCAAACCAGCGTCGGAATGGTCTTCGCGAAGGAACCTCCTAAGCAGCGCGTGCTCACGCTGCAACTAGCCAACGAACACGACGCCATTCCTATCCCGCCCGGAGCTGAAAATTATCGCGTGGAAGTTCACGGCACCTTGCCCAACGACGCCACGTTGCTAAGTTTTTTTCCTCATATGCATCTGCGCGGGAAGCGTTTCGAATACGACATCGTTTATCATGGCGAGGCTGTAGACAAAGGAACCGTCGAACCTCTTCTCAAAGTAAACTACGACTTCTACTGGCAGCTAAGTTATCGCCTAGCCGAACCGCGCTTTCTCAAAGCAGGTACGGAGTTGCGAGCCGTCGCGTGGTACGACAACTCGCGCAAGAATTCGCATAATCCGGACCCCGATAATCCGGTCCAGTGGGGTGATCAAACCTATAACGAAATGATGGTCGGATTCTTTGATGTGGCTGTTCCCGCGCAAGTGGATAAATGGCACTTCTTCATCCGGCACGGGGAAGGGAAGCAAGATCACCCACAATGACGGCGGAAAGCGATTAATCGCCTACGGAATCTTGCGTTGCGCAAAAACTCAAGTAGACTTTACTGTCATTCCTGCCATGACTCTTAGAATCGCGCGAACAATCAATCTCTCGGTTCTCTTTGTTCTATTAACCCTAGGATCTTCCGCCTCCGCGCAAACACCGTCCCACAAATATCCTCCTACCGTTGTCCTGATGACCGACTTCGGCACAGTCGACGACTCCGTGGCAATTTGCAAAGGAGTGATGTACTCCATCCTGCCCGAGTTGCGCGTAGTCGACCTCACGCAGCAGGTCACGCCATTTTCCATCCTGGACGGGGCTCGGTTTCTTTACGGAGCAACTCCGTATTATCCAGCTGGAACCGTGTTCGTGGTCGTTGTAGACCCAACCGTCGGGAGCACGCGCAAATCGGTGATCGCGAAATCGAAACGCGGACAATATTTCGTCCTTCCCGACAACGGCTTGCTAACTCTGGTGCAGGATCGCGACGGCATCGAAGGCGTGCATGAAATCACCAATCGCAACTGGATGATCGGCGCCGCTCTATCCTCGACCTTTCACGGACGCGACATTTTCTCCCCAGTCGGTGCCCACGTAGCGGACGGAGAAGATTGGACGCAAGTCGGCCCGGAACTCGACTTCACCAAGCTGGTGAGGTTGAAGTTAACTCCCTCGAAACTCGACCAACGGGGACTCAGCGGCGCCGTGATCGCGACCGACGGACCATTTGGCAATCTCGTCACCAACATTGCTGGCGAAGATTTTCTGCAACTCGGCTACAAGTACGGCGAAAAGGTTCACCTAACCATAGATAAAGCTGAGCTGACGTTGCCATTCGTGCACACGTTTAGCGATGTTCCCCTGAAAAAGTCGCTGCTATATGTCGACTCGCGCGGTCATCTTGCGCTAGCCGTGAATCAGGGAAGCTTCGCCGAAATCTATGGGATAACTCCGCCCACCCCAATCTTCATTCCGCGCGCTTCCAAATAGCAGTTGCACTTTGAACGGCGGACCGGGTGTTCATAGTCAGAAATACCACCCAAAATTTTCTTGACTCCCGCGACGCCGCATACGATAATCCCTGCGTAATCTAGGCTCCGCAACACAGTCCCATTCCCCTCGGCCCCAGGTTTTCTCCATTTCAAATTTAAGCAGGAACTTATGTGGTCACGGAATGCAGCTGTCGCTCTGCTCTGTCTGCTTATTCTCATGGGCTGTCCACTACTGGCCCAGATACAAAGTCCGGCGCTCCCTCACGTGCAAGGAAATAACTTAAACGTGCATCGGCCGCCAAGTCGGACGAACACCAACCAACCCGTGGACATGAAATCTGATCCATCCTTCCGCGCCATTCTCGATAACGAGCGCGTCCGCGTATTCACCATAGATGTGCCGCCCCTCGGGTCCACGCAACTCGACACTCACGCGCACGACTACATAATTCTCTCGCTCGGAAAAAGTAATTTTCAGTTGGGCGAGGGAGCGCATCTTTATCCCATGCAACTGGACGACGGGGAAATGCAGGTGATGAAAGGTGGATGGCCGCACCGGGCGACGAATCTCGCCAACACCACCCTGCATCTCGTCGAAGTCGAGATCTCTCGCGAGATTCATCCCGAGCGTCCCATCTGTGGCCTCGCCGGACGGGAATGTGTGGATGGAAAGTTCGGAGGCGACGCCGCCGGAACGTTTACCCATAGCACGCTGTTCGAAACCGATACCGTGAAATTATCCCGTCTCCTACTCAACCCAGGCGTGACGCAGCCTGAAGAACACCATGACCATGGCCATGTTCTACTGGCTCTCGACGATCTGGAACTCAGCGACGCGGGCACTCAACAGACGATCCTCAAAGCGGGCGACGCTAAATGGTACTCGAGTTCCGCCACGCATCAGCTAAGAAATGTGGAACACGCGGACGCCAGGCTCATTACTATTGACCTCAAATAGTCAGCATTACTCCAAAGAAAAAGCCCCTTCTTCAGGAAGGGGCTCATCAACACATCCAAGCAATCTCAACTCGCGCGTGGCAGTGGCTTGTCAGTTTTCTGGAAATCCGCACTGGCTTCGCTGGTCGAAGCTATGTCCTGCGCACTCGTGCGTTGCAAAATGTCCTTCGCCTTCTTGGTCCAATTGGCATCATCGCAATGCACCGAGAGCAGAATGCCGCCTTCTTTAATGCGCCCTTCGTAGCGCTTGGCTTCGAACTCCGGAATACCCATTCCCACCAGCGCTCCGGCGATTCCTCCCAACGCTCCGCCGGCGCCGGCTCCAGCCAGCGCAGCCACGATCGGCCCCGCTGCTACGAAAGGTCCGATCCCTGGGATCGCCAGCGCTCCTATCCCCGCCAGCCAGCCCAGAGTTCCTCCGATCACCGCTCCCGATGTCGCTCCTGTCGCAGCGCCCTCCGGAACTTTCGTGTGTTTTTCCACGGCGAAATCTTTCGTGCCTTGATTGTGAGGAAAAAGGACCGAGATATCCGTGTTACGAAACCCTTCCTTTCGCAGTTCTTCCACCGCAAACTCCACATCCGGACGACTCTGGTAAATCCCAAATACTGCCGTATTCTTAGCCATGCAAAGCTCCTCCGAATAGTATGTATGACTCGCTGGCGTGCTCGCTCGTCTGTCTGATCGAGCATTGGATGATCGAAGGGGCCGAAGAAGATGGCCCGCCGCACGCCTTTTGTTGTTGTGAGTAGCTCAATGACTTTCTTTGAAAAATACAGAGAAGCTCCCGATGACTGCTCCCTCTCAGACTCTCGCCCGCTGAGCCTTGTACACTGAAAAACGCTCATGACAACATTTAAGGAGAAAGGCTGCTCATGATCTGGAAGCGCTCACTGCTGGATTTACATTCCATCGAGCACTCGGCTCGCACTACTGTTGCCGCGATTGTTGCCTTGATGGTGGCGCGCTTCTTTCATTTGCAGGAGGCCTACTGGGCTTGCATCACCGCCATCATCGTGACCCAGTCGAATCTCGAAGCCACGTTGGCCATCTCCAGCCAGCGTCTCGCAGGAACCGCCTTGGGAGCTGCCGCCGGAGCGCTAATCTCCTCATATTTCGGCGCGAACGTCATAGACTTCGGCCTTGGCCTGTTCGTCTTGGGACTTCTTTGCGCCGCGCTCAGACTCGAGAAAAATGCCTATCGCTACGCGGGCATCACGCTCGCGATTGTGCTGCTGGTCCCGCATCCCTCAACCGCCTGGATGGTCGCCGCTCACCGCTTCCTCGAAGTCTCCATAGGAATCGCGGTATCATTGCTTCTGAGCGCCATCTGGCCCGAGCGTTATCCCGTTCCGTAGGATCCCGGCGAAAGCCGATAATTAATTTGCATCTAATCGTTGCAACGATCATCCATTATGGTTGTTTAGTTGTTATAACGACTATCTCCTGCCAGGAGGATCTCATGAGCACACTCACATCTCCACAAGTTACCACCACTTGGAACATCGATCCCGTTCACTCTACTGCCCAGTTCAAGGTCAAACATATGATGATCTCGAATGTGAAGGGCGAGTTCACCACCATCACCGGAACCTTGAAGCTCGACGGGGAAGACATCACCCGTTCCCAGGTCGAAGCCGCTATCGACCCCACCAGCATCAACACGCGGGACGCGCAGCGCGACGGTCACCTGAAGAGCGCCGACTTTCTTGACGTAGAAAACTTTCCAAGCCTGACATTTAAGTCAACCAAGGTATCGCAGAAAGCTGAAGGAGAACTTTCCGTAACCGGCGATCTGACCATCCGTGGCGTGACTCGCAGCACCGCTTTTGAAGTGGAAGAGCTAAGCGCTCCGGCGAAAGATCCTTGGGGCAACACGCGTCTTGGACTCTCTGCCACGACCCGTATCAATCGAAAAAATTTCGGTCTTGTCTGGAACGCCGCTCTTGAAACCGGAGGTATTCTGGTGGGAGACGACGTGACCATCACGCTGGATGTTGAGTTCATCCAAGCCTAACCGCTCCAGAACTCTTTAGCGACACGCGAAACTTAACGACACGCGACGTCCGCGTATCAATAGATTTCACGTAGGGACAGCCGCCCTCGGCTGTCCGGTTGAGCAACGCTCAGCAAATTTGTGTCCGGGTGCCCCCGTCCTATCGCGAAGCGAAGGTTTTGATCTCTCTTCTACAGGCAACGCCGGGGTAGCCCCACTCTTTCGCGTTCTGTGCGAAAGAGTGGGACGCGAGAAGGGCGGGGTAGTTTAGCCGCTACAGCCTTGTCATCCTGAGCCGCCTTCTTTTGGCGGCGAAGGATCTGGGCGTGCCGCGCGATGCCTCGCGTTCTTTGCGAGGCAAAACTTGCACCTTCGGCACGCTTCCAAATTGCTCCCCCCAACCCATGCCCTTTTTCCTACCCATCTAACCTCTTCTTGGCATAAACTGCTCCCGTTCTCCCCGGCTGCCAAATCCCAATCGAACATTCTGATACGGAGGCACGATGGCCACAACCGTTGCTCATCCCGGCAATCCCGCTCGCCCTGCACCTGTTTTGCCGGGGCGTCGTTTCGATCATGTCTTTTTCTCGTCGATGGCTCTGCTCATGTTGGCCACGGTATTTATAGGTTTCGCGCCTACTTACTATCTAGCCGGGGTCTTTCACGCGCCGCTGCCCAGTCTCACCATTCACCTCCATGGAGCTGCCTTCTCCGCCTGGATTCTCTTGCTCGTAACCCAAACCTCCCTGGTATCGGCCGGTCGCGTGGACATCCATCGTCGTCTCGGCATCGCGGGCTTTCTTCTTGCCTGCCTCATGGTGATGCTTGGCGTTTTGGCCGCTACCGACGCGCTCGTTCGAGGAGCTGGCCCTGTGGGGCGGGATGCCCAATTCTTCTACATCATTCCGCTGACCGACGTCCTGGTTTTCGGCACCTTGATTCTTTTTGCTTTCCGCTTCCGCTCAAATCCCGCCATGCACAAGCGCCTCATCCTTGTCGCAACCATTGCTCTGACGATCGCGGCCGTTGCCCGCTGGCACATAGTCCATCACAATATTTTGACGGCCGCCCTGCTCTCCAACATCTTCCTTCTTTTTATGGTGGTTTACGATCTTTGGTCCACCCACAAGATTCACCGTGCCACGCTGTGGGCTGGCGCCTTCCTGATCTTCGTGCAACAAGTCAGGATACCCATCGGCAAAACAGCCGCCTGGCACCAATTCGCGAGCTGGATCCAAACGCTGGCTCGTTGATAAATCTCGGATGCCCCGTCTTTGGGTGCCCGAACCTCTTCGGGTGCCCCGGTCCTACCGCGAAGCGAAGGGCGGGGTAGTTATCTACACCCTTTGTCATCCTGAGCCGCCCTGTTTTGGCGGAGAAGGATCTGGGCGTGCCATGCGATGCCTCGCGTTCTTTGCGAGGCAAAACTCGCACGTTCCGCACGCTCCCAAATTGCTGCCGCGCACGCAATACACCTTTCTCATTGCGACTTCTTACGCCTTGTCACCCTGAGCGCAGCCGAAGGGCCCCTACTCTAAAACAAATCTCTTCATAGACACGTACCCCCCGCACCTTGTTGAGCAGAGCGGGATCCGCTTTAGAATAAAATGCCGCCTTCCGAACCGCCCAGTCGACGCTCCTCAGCTGATCGACGAGTACCGCGCCTTCTACTTTGTCCACGACCGCAGGCAAAGCAAACGGATACGGTTTGCGCTGGCTGGTAATAGGGCAGACCACGGCCAGGCCGCTGGCGCGATTGTAGCTTTGTTTGGTGAGGACCAGAGCCGGACGCCGCTTCGCTTCCTCTCGTCCCTTTTGCGGATCAAAGTCAACCCAGATAACATCGCCAGCCGAGGGCACGAAGCGGATTACCACTCGATGGATATACAAAGTAGATACGGTTAATTTGGTCCTGGCACAGATTGACACCCGTTGTACAATCCTTGCGCTCGGCAAAATCACCCTTAACTTAATAATCGAGAAGGGAAGCGTCCATGCAGACAATCAAGTCCATCGGTGTCTTGTCAGTGGCAAAGATTTCAGGTGCGGTCTACGCGGTTCTTGGTTTGCTCTTTGCTCCGATGTTTTTGCTCATCGGTACTATCAGTTCCATGGCCGGCCAACACCCAAATCCTTTTGGGGCAATCGGAGGCGTAGCCACGGCGGTTGTCCTGCCAGTTTTCTACGGCGTAATACGGAGCGTTTCTGTACAACCTGATGGCGAAGTGGATGGGCGGAATCCAATTGGAACTCCAAGCCGTAGCTCCCGCCGCCGTCACATTTGTCGGCCAACAGGCTCCTTTAGCACCTGGGCAAGTATAAATATTCCCGGTTCGCGGTTCCCCATCTTTCCGGGTCACAGCCGAACCCCCACCCGCTAAATAAAAAGCCCCACTCTTGCGAGTAGGGCTTTTGTTCTTGCTGAAGGCTGACAGCTGAGTGCTGACGGCTTCTTAGTACATTCCTTCCATACCGCCACCGCCGTGTCCGCCGCCCATCGGAGCGCCCTTCTTCTCTTCCGGGATCTCCGCGACCAGTGCTTCGGTGGTGAGCATCAGTGAGGCAATCGATCCAGCGTTCTGCAGTGCAGTGCGCACTACCTTGGTCGGATCGAGCACGCCCGCCTTGACCAGATCTTCGTACTCATCGCTGAATGCGTTGTAGCCGAAGTTCGGATCCTTCGAGTCGAGCACCTTGCCCAGAACAATTGCACCCTCTTCGCCGGCGTTCTCGGCGATCTGGCGCAGCGGCTCCTGGATGGCGCGCTTCACGATGTTGACTCCGATCTGCTCATCGCCTTGCAGCTTGAGGCTGTCGAGAGCCTTCGCGCTGCGG
>JAOAPG010000138.1 GCA_025462785.1 Acidobacteriaceae bacterium | reverse complement strand
ATCGATTCGGCCCAAAATTTTCATGAACGTCCCTCCTTGGTGAATTCAACGGATGTTGTTTTGGATGAGACCTCCGGATTTCCGGATACAGAAGTCGCGTGTTGGCCAAATCACTGTACTGGTTTGTTTGAGTATCGATATAGCGCCGATCGCATGAACCGGCGCAATACAATCATGGCACCGGCCGTTGCGACGCATCCGTATTCCAGCAGCATCACCCAACCAGGAAGCGACCCCCACGGACGCCCAACTGTGCGCAAGTGCCACATGACGTAAGTGGGGATAATGCTCACCGTCCAGATGATGATCAGCAGCGTCGAGGCGGACGTCAGAAATGGCAGCAGCCAGAGAAGATACCATGGGAATACGACGGGTGCACACAAAAGAGAGGCTGCAATTGGCCAGGCGAATTGGTCAGGAGACAGGTGGTGTCTCAATTTGGAGTTCTTTGCAGTCGAGGCAAATGCAGGAGCTTGAACTACGGAGGACACAGGGTTACACAGAGGAACCACTGTGGCATCTCTTCTGTGAAATTCTGTGTCCTCTGTGGTTAAGGCTCCTTGGTCCGGGGACCACTCGGGCGCTGCTCTTCTTAGCCAGGTTGCAGTCACTAATCCGACGAGCACTGCCAGGCCTGCTAGCAACTGCGGAGGCGCGAGATGACCGAGTGCCGCAAACACGGGACCATTGAAGCGGAAATTCTGCACATATGTACCAAGCGAGCCCATCGGAATGCCGCCGTGACCAAGAAATGGCACATACAGGAGTCCGACTACGGCTACCGCCATCGCAGCGTCGCGGATTCGGACCCGCTTCCAGTAGAGGGGCAGGAGTACGACCGGCAGAAATTTCACTGCTATAGCCAGTCCCAGTCCGAGGGCCGCAATTGCCCGCCATCGGCGCAACAGCGCAGCGGCGGACACCACCAACAATAGCGAGCCGACAATATCAATGTGACCGCTTCCCGCCACCTCAATGGCCAACAATGGGTTCCAGGCGAACGCCAGAACCAGGTGCGCTCGCTGCCGGGTACAACGCAAGATATCGAGCAACACGAGAACAATTGCCAAATCGCAAATTACGAATGCTAGTTTCAACGCAAATGTAGATTCGTGAATGGCGGTGACAGCGCGGAAGAATAGCTGCGCGCCCGGTGGATATGGGCTCGGCAGATCCGGGTTGTTCAAGTTGCGGGTTTCCGGAGTATGCAGCCCCTTAACGGCAGGATCGCTGGGAACGACAATATAGGGGTTGTAGCCGAGTCTCTGCAGGCGACCGTCCCAAACATATCGATGGACATCATCATCGGCGCCCGCGGGCAGCCGAAGAAATTCAACGTGCCACACAGCAGCCAGGACGAGCCCGATGACCACAACACGTCGCGAAAATCGTCGTTCAAATTTTATCGTTGCGAAAAATTCACGGATCGCTAACAGGTACACAATTCCCGCAAGCGTCAAAGATGCCATGAAATACGGTCCGCCTCTATCGCCGAAGTTGCGTGAGCAGATCGTTAACGCCACGCACAAGGTGGCGCCGAGCGCGTACACTCTCCACTCGGGGGTGACCTTCATTATTACAATTCTCCCGTGCCCGTCCGAGAATGTCCCGCCGCAAGCTCCCACGCTTTAAGCCACTCTGCCGTGCGTGGCGCCCTTGCTGGAGCCACACGCAACTCCGCTGCCAAGCGAGTCAGGTCGTCAGCTATATCAATGTCGTAAAAAGGATCTGCTAAACCCACGGATAGCTCAAGAGCTCGTGCGCGCGATAGGAGTCTCTCCAGCGCACTGCTGGTGCCCATTCCGTCGCGTGCGAAAAGGGTAGGATGAGAAGCCTTTGCTCCTACGAGATAGTAGCCTCCGTCGTGCGTTGATCCCACGACCACGTCATGTGCGGCCAGCATTTCGAATGCGTCTTCGAGAACAGAACGCGGCAGGTGTGGGCTGTCGCTGTTGAAAGCAATCGTGCGTCTTTGATGACCTTCTGCGAAGTGAGCAAACACCGAAGTGAGGCCTGCAGCAAGACCCGCACCTTTCTGGGCAACTACGCTCACTTCACCACCTGCCAACTGTGTCAGCTCGTTTACATCGGTGTCCGGGCACATGATGGCAACTTCCACATCGCTCAATGACCGCGCCAGCGCCAGCGTGTCGTCCAGTAGACAGCAATAGAAAGCAGTGACAGCCTCCGGAGAAAGGCTGGGGACGAGACGGGTCTTGACCGCGCCTGGCCTTGGTGCCTTCGCCATGATTACCAGCACACGGTCACTATCTGACGAACGCATTACCGCCTCGGTTGCGGACTTCATAACATTTGGATGTATCTGGGCTAGCCTTCTTCAACAGCACGCTACGAATCATAAACTACTGAAAGATGCTCCTCATGTAGGGCTCGAATCCATGCCCAAACGTAGTTACAACAACTTAGACAGAATGACGGGCGTTGAAAGTTGATCTTTGTACATGGTAGTTCAGGCTAACGGCAGGTGAAACGGCAGGTACGATGCAGGCTAAGGCTTGAAGTCCGGCTGATTCGTTATCGCCAGCTTGCCGCAATAATTTATTATCGCGTCCACCTGTTCACGGATTTCAGTCTTGTCACCGTCAGTGAGAGGTTCTTTGGAGTAGAAGGTGCTTTTTAGTTTTCGTATTCCAGATAGCACGTGCTCATCCATGTGAAACGCTTGAGCATGACCGAATACTTTGTCCATCGCAATGCGCATCTTTTCGAGGCTGTTAAGACTGGCCAGCAATTTGATGCTGTGAAGATCACACGCCAACCACCACACGTTCCCTGAACGTTTCCAGTTGATCTTCTCCAGTTCTCGCGCAATCCAATGACGTTTTTGTCCACAGAAAAGCTGCGACGATGGCGGCCGCGGTAATGCTAGACAACGTGCCAACAATGAACTCCAGTGGGTGGGTCGTCTGACAACTCATTTCGTATCTTTCAACGCTTGGTTGACCCTCTCAGTCACGTCCGTCCCCGGATACAAATCTCCCTGCTTCGCGAAGGCTTTGACTTTGTAGCAAGCCCCACCCCACCTGTCAACCTGATAAGTGCCGCTGTGATCGGCTGCCATCCCACCGAAAAAACCACCCTCATCCATCCACTTACCCCTTCCCTTGTTCGCTACGAGAAACGGACATACCGCCCATAGCATTCTGCCCCGCAAATTTCTAAGCACACCGCACCATTGTTGGTCACATAAGCAGTGTGAACCTGCATGCTGTCAGGATTCTTGAGCCTAGTCCGATACTCCCTCACAGCACTCAATGCCGTTGCTGTTTTGGAGTCTGGGGGAGCCTCATCCTTGTCCTTCAATTGCTGGTAGATTTCCGGTGTGCATTTCTCAGGGGGAATGTAGTGCTTCGCACAGGTCTCGTATCGCGCTTCGAGCCGTTGCATCTTCGGGCTGAACTTGCTGTTGTGGTTGAACCGGAGTGGAATCCTGAGCAATTGCGGACAGCCCACACGCGACGGCGAAAAAAATCGTGGTTGCTACACGCATGACAACCTCCCCATGCGGGACATCTTCGCATAGTTCATTCTGGGGAAGAAACGAAAACCTACACAATACGTTTTTCAGCACTCCGAAGCATCTCCGCTGGAGTTTTCTTAGTGGACGACGCGGACCTACGCTGGCCGTCGTCTCCCGGCCCTTCGGTGCCGGAAATAATAGCGCACTATCAAGCTGAGAATGAACCAAGCGGCGCCGACCGTGCCCTTCAACGTACCGCCGATCTTCGACTTTCCGATGCGCGGGTAGTAGCTCACCGGGACTTCAACCACGCGGAATCCAGCCAGCGCGCCTTTGAGGATCATCTCAACCGCCCAGCCATACGTGGTCTCTTCGAGCGCGAGGGTGTGTAATACGTCGGCGCGGCCAGCGCGAAACGGGCCGAGATCACTGATGTCTAGTCCATAAAGAAGTCTGATTAGGCCGGCGGCGAGTCGATTACCAAACACTTGATGCCAAGGCAGCGCCCCAGCAGAACTCCGCTCCTGCAGGCGGGAACCAAGCGTGATGTCCGCACGCCCTTCAGTGATTGGCGCTAAAAGAATCGGCAGTTCGGAGGGCCGATCGCTGTAGTCGCCGTCAAGGAACACAACCACGTCAGGGGAATTTGCTGCAGCCAGCCCGGTAAGGCACGCCCGCCCATAGCCGCGCCGCGCTTCCTGAACGACGCGGGCCCCCATTCTTGCGGCGATCTCGGGCGTCCCGTCACTCGAGTTGCTGTCGACAACGATGACCTCGGTCGTGAGATCGGACGGGATATCCGCTAAAACGCACTCAATCGCCTGCGCTTCATTATGGGTGGGGATGATGACGGACACTCGCACGTGAGCTTGGTCCAATCACCACCACGGAGAAGATGGCCACCGTTGCGACAGCAATGCGTCAACACCCCATCTCCGGCCGGCGCGTCCGACAGCGAGCCCAAGTGATGCGAGCACCGGAACCAGGAGTTCCCATATCCACGCGGTGCCCCACTCCGAGATCCAAAGGCTTCCGAGATACAGAAAACCCACAAATGCAGCTGGTCGGGTAAGCAGACCGATGACGAGCAGGATACCGAGAGAGATCTCGGTCATGGCCTGCATAGGAGCTGCCATCGCGGCGTGGCTCGCCGCCATTGCCATAACCGATTTCCATATGGCCGGCGAATGACTGTGCTGGATGTAGTAGTTGATCAGGCCCGCGTAGCCTGCGCGAGTGTAGAGACCCTTTCCCAGGTTTTCGAAAAAGACCCAAACGAACATCGCGCCGATCGTCAGTCGCACGATTGCCAGACCGTTTGCTGCTTGTGGTTGGTGGGCTACTGTGGTTCCATCACTTCGCACTGAGGTTGCGATCATTGTCATGGTGAACCTCGTCCAGAGAATCCTATACCAGATTGGAAAGATTCGAATAAGCCCGCGCTACGTTTATTCCGCTTTCATCCAGGTATCCGAGCCTGCCAGCTTAACGGACAAGTCAGAAAGGAAGATGTGCAGGGGCTTACCATCGGCCAAAGTTCGCGCCGTTTGTGGTAAGAGAAGAATTAACGATGTGGGTAGCGGGTCGGCTAACCCGTCGCCCCATACTTTGCCAGGCCCCTAAGATGCCAGCGGCCAAGTTTGGGTAACAAGAGCACCAAAAATTTATCATTTCCCGCGCCCGAGCGGCGCTCCAGCGGGCCGCGCACTAAAATTGGCTGAGATGCCGCGCGAAAACTGAATGTAACGCAGGAACAATTGTCACGGAAACCGAAGACAAATTGACGGTTCTCCCCAAACCCGGTTTGAGGATCACAAAGTCTGGCGTTGAAAAACGAAAGCGCGCGACAAAAACGGTCCAGACTGCTTTTTTGCAGGCCGGAGAGCTTGTCCTTGCATTGATTGCGAGAGTTTGCTCTCGAGCCAACATCCCTTCGGAGTTCTACTGGGTCTTACTCGCCGCGCGAGCGACCAGTTCGTCCAATCTCGAAAGCAAAAGCTTCAGGATGGGAGACTGGTTCGACTTTTTGTAGCCGAGGACCAGATCGATAGTCGGCGTATCTCCCTTCAAAGATCGACTCGTTACAGATGAAGGGAGAAAGTTCTGTGCGTAAGCAGGTAACAGCCCTACGCCACGCGCCGAGATTATTAGGGAGATCCCCATCGTGACGTGGTCCGCTTCGTGAGCAGGGGTGATATTGATTCCGGACCGCTTCAGGTAATCGTCGATGACGGCGCGCAGTACAGGAGCCGTGTTCGACACAATCACGAATGGCTCGCCCACTAAATCCTCGGGACTGATGGCTTTGAGCGCAGAGAGTCGGTGGTCACTCGGCAAGATCACCACCAACGGCTCCTTCACTAGAAGACGAAACGCCAACCCGGGCACCCCTTTTTCCCGCCGAAGAAAAGCCGCATCGATTTTTCCTTTTGAAAGGCTGTCCGCAAGTAAAGGCGAGTATTGACTCGATATCATCACGTCGATACTGGGCAGTTCGTCCCGCAAGATCCGTAAGGCTTCGGGCATCCACGTCAATTCGTGTCCGGTCAGAAAGCCCATGGAGAAGCATGGCTTGGCGGGATGAGCGACCCGGCGTGCAGCTTCGGCTGCCGCTTCAACCTGCGATAGCACTGAGCGGGCGTGATCGAGAAAGGC
>JAOAPG010000170.1 GCA_025462785.1 Acidobacteriaceae bacterium | reverse complement strand
ATCGGGGGTGACGTGGTGTACCGGGGTGGAGGGCCAGTTACGCACGGCTCGGAGTTCGTCGGTACGCCAGTAGCCAACGGTGTTCTCGCCCGCGTGCAAGCCAGCCCAATGGGGAATTGCCGTGGCGAGACGAATGATGACAACCTGCCGCAAGCACTATGGGTATTCTCTGTGGATGCATGCGGGCTCTATGGCTTTCCCGATCTAAATCTTATTCACGCAGGGCGTAGCAGTCCAGTTGGCCAAATCACCCTCGGTTCGACTCGAGGCAATTTCAACGTGAGCAGCGGAAGCGGATTACTGCTGCGGGTGGACAAGCTTAATCGTTGAGCACACCTGAGGAATAGTAGCCCGAGGAATGAAATACAGCCGAACATCAAATCTTATGCCCACGACGTGCTTTGCTAAACCTTCTTGAACGAACGCTTCGAGCGTGCAAGTCAGATGCGTGATCTGCGCTTCCGAAAAGGTTCATAATACTGGGTATGTGCGCCCTCTCGCGTGACCAATCTGTTGTTTTGGATCGGGAACCCGACAGAGAGAAGAGCCTCGACGCTTCCGGTCCTCAAATCCGCTGCCCGCTCTGTCGGTGGTCGCCTCACAAGTATGATCTCTGGTCTTGTGATTGCGGCCATTTCTGGAACACGTTCGACACGGGAGCAGTATGTCTGGCGTGCCTCCAGCCCTGGACTTCGACTCAGTGGCTTTCTTGTAGCCAGTTCTGTGCCGAAACTGGGGAGCAGGTCACCATTCTACAATCCTGACCGTTTATTGCGAGAACTGTTTGGATCATGATTCCCCCCGGCAACTCACGGACGTATATTGGCAGCGAGTCCTTTTTCGCAAGAGCGCGGATTGCGGAGGCATTCTTCCCATTGCCGCCTCTGGGGTCACGCATCGTCGCGAAAACGGTGTGCCCTTTGCGAGCCAGCGTATCGGCGAACCGTCTGCCGAAGCCGGTGCTAGAACCTGTGATGAGAACCACTTGCTTGGCATCCATGATTGTCCCTCCTCGTGGTACTACCGTGAAGCTAGTTTGATGTCGATAAAAACAGTCTGCTCCTGGCCGCATGGCTGAACATCTCCCCGCGGACCTGTTGTGTAAAACCCGCAGCTAAACGATTTATTCCGCTGAGTTGAATCGATCCTGTGCCCGCTCGCTGGCATTAGGATCGCGGCCTAGCCGGAAAGCATTGGCAGGCACGTGGTCAGGAATTTATCCCGCCCGGTTGGTTGAACCCTCTGGCGTGAGTGAGGTACGGCCGTCGAATACGTGAACCGTCTCCGCCGGTAAATCGGCTCATCGTCCTCGCACGATGCTGGGCTGGAGCTGGTGAGCGCGCGAGACATCCCCTAGAAAACTCTCTGCGTATGGAATTCTGTATTGCACCTATTGACATTTCTCCAGAAATATGTATGCCACCGGAGGCAAGTTGTTGAATCTGTGGAGATACGCAATTGGTACGCTTTTTGCTGACTCAATTTAATCAACGTTTCTAGTTGATTCAGGTTCGGTGTAAAAGGCGGTCCCCTTGCGTAACGCGCAACGACGCGGGCTGTTTTTCTTTTCGTACCCACCCAGTTCCATTTCGAACGGAGGCCTTTCATGCGTAAATCAACGTTCGTGTGCCTGCTGCTCGTTTTGTCTGTCCTGCTGACCTCGCACACCCTTCAGGCCCAGAGCGCCGCCAGCGCGACCATAACCGGCAGAGTCACCGACCCGCAAGGTGCGGTCGTTGCCAACGCCACTGTCACAGCGCGGAATGTGAACACAGGAGTGGAGCGCGCAGCTACCACGACTGGAAGCGGTTTTTATAACATTCCAAACGTTCCTCCGGGTGCTTACGAGGTACGAGTGGCAGCCTCTGGATTTGCCAAGGGTGTCAGTAATGTAGAACTACAGGTTGGCGACGAGCGGGATGTAAACTTTCAGTTAATCGTTGGGTCCGCTGCCACCACAGTCGAAGTGAGTGGCGAGGCACCCCTGATTGAAACCACAAAGACAGAAGTGTCAACATCGGTCACGGCCGTAGATATGTCCCGACTACCGGTCCTTTCCGGCGGCACCGGTGTCAGCAATGACTATGCACAGCTAGCATTGTCGGTACCTGGGGTACATGCTGATACCAGCGGTAATACAGGAAACGGCGTAGGCGGCAACGGTGACTTGGTAGCCCCAGGTGCGTTCAACTATCGCGGCAACCTTTACAACGTGGATGGCGCCAATATCGTCGATCAAGTTGTTTCTGGTCGAGATGCGATCGGCGCCTCGGTCGACGAAATTCAAGAATTTCAGGTGCTGACCAATAACTACAATGCCGAATATGGCCAGGCCGGTGGCGTGATTATTAACGCGGTGACGAAGTCAGGAACCAACGCAGTCCACGGTGACGGTCATATGTTCTTCCGGGGCCGAAATCTTACTTCTTCCGATCCGTTCTATAACCTGGGCTTGTTTGAACATGCGGCTCCGGGAGATGGGCGTTGCCCGGCGAAAAACTTTGTCGGAACGGCCCTGGTAAGCGATGAAGGCTGCACACGCGCTCCTTTCCATAAGAAAGAGGGCGGATTCACACTTGGGGGCCCCTTCATTAAAAACCGTCTTTTCTGGTTTGGAAGTTTCGAGGATACTCGCCAGTCATTGCCCATTACTCTCACCCCTAACACGGGACCCGTTACTGTGCAGCAGCCATGGAACGAGTTGCTAGCGTCAGCGAAGCTCGATTGGGTGATTAGCAGCAGGAACACTCTGAGCGCGCGCTACAACGTGCAGCGGGACCGGGAAAACAATCTGGTTGTTCAGACTGGCAACAGTATAACGCCGGACTCTTTGGCTAACACATTATTTAACGACGAGGTTATAAACATCGGTTTCGTTTCTACTATTACCCCTCACTTGACCAATGAAGCACGCTTCACGCGTCATCAATTTGTAAGTACCACACCTGACGTCACTACGGTGCCCGGTCAGGCCCACAATACCTACTACACGGGTGCGGACTTCTGCTGTCCGCAGGGCGCTAACCAAAAGCGTTATCAGTACATTGACAATCTAAGCTGGACGAAGGGCTCGCACACCTTGAAGACCGGATTCAACATCAGTTACTATCCCTATTTCTCGCTCTTCCAACAGTTCCATTTCGGGCAATACACCAGCTTCGACGCTAGCGACACGATACCCGGAGAATTTGATCTTGGCATCGGTCCGGGGGCCGTTCGCACCAAAGACAATATCTACGGTTTCTTTCTGCAGGACTCGTGGAGGATCTTCCACAATTTCACCCTGAATTACGGGCTGCGCTATGACGCCGAAGCAGGTGCCTTCAGGGGCGGTACGGCCGCCCACAGCGGCAGTCGTTGCTTCCAAGGCAATGGTATGGTTCCTGCTTGCTCCTCTGACTACAACAATTTTCAACCACGCCTTGGTTTCGCCTGGGAGCCCTGGAGGGGAACTCTGGTTCACGCTGGTTTCGGTGAGATCACAGAGCTTGCCTACAATAATATCGGTTTAGACTCACTAAACTTCGATAGCGCTACCCTCAACACAGCGATTATCACCGACCCTACCGTGCTTGCTTTTTATCCCAACTTCCCAAGCGCGGCAGCATTGGCGCCGTTTGTGGGTAATCTTTGCCCGACCACCAAACCCGGCGGGTGCGGAAGAGTCCGGCCGATCTCCGCCAATCTTGAGAATCCAGAGATACGGCATGTGAACTTCGGCATCCAACACCAGTTCGGGCAGTCATTCATGGCTGAAGTTCAGTATGTGGGCGCTTTCGCTTTCCACGAGTTCGGCGAGCGCGATTTAAATGCCCGCCAGATACTTGCTGATCCGCTCCATCCTGGCTATTTTTACTGGGGTGCGCGCCCGCTCTACCAGATACCCGGCGTCTTCGATACTTGCGCGGACGGATCAAGCTGCCTACCAGCCTCACAGTTCACCAATGTGCGCACGCAGCAAAACGACCGAACCGCGCACTATAACGGCCTGCTGGCGAGCGTTACCAAGCGCCTCTCCAACCATATCGCCTTCCAGGCGGGGTACACCTGGTCGCATACCTTGACTTCGAGTGAAGATTTCTACGGTCTCTCTGAGCCGGGGGATGCTCGCAACCCTGGCGCCGAGTTTGGCCCCGCCTATAACGATATTCGCCATGCCTTCAACTTCGGCGTGAACTTTGATACTGCAAAGCTAACCCGTGGAAACTGGTTCACTGGAACACTGGTAAACAACTGGATCTTCGGTTTCGTCGGACAATTCCAATCCGGAAGACCCTACCCAATTTCCACCGGCGTAGGCGAATATTCGGGCGGCCGTTTCTTTGGAATAGGCAGCGAAACCAACCAACGGCCTAGCGTGTTGCCGGATGGCACGATTGTTGCCACGAATATCTCCTCTTCCAGTGGCAGCAACCTGGCGGTCGGCCCCAATGGGGTATCAAAGTGCGGATGTCCGCAGACCACGTTCTTGGCGCCACCTGGAGCATTCATTGGCGGCGCAGCAGACAGCTTTACCGGTGACGTCGTCGATTTCCAAATGCCCAGCGGGAATCTGGAAAGAAATGCCGCCCTTGGTAGTCCGTTCGCACGCTTGAATCTTTCGGTTAAGAAACTCTTCCACCCTGTCGCTAGATACGAGCTCCTCGAAGTCGAATTGGTTGGTCAATTCTTTAACCTCTTCAACCACCCCAATTGGCAGGGCTTCAACAGTAATGATGTAACTTCGTTCCTTTCGGTCGGGTCTGCGCCTGGTTGTTTGGGATGTATCGACCCTGCCACGGGCTTTTATGTGGGGAATACTGGACGTGTGCTCCACGTTCAAGACTTGCGACACGGAAAACTGGATCGGTCTCTATTTCCAGCAAACCAGGAGTTCTTCGGACTCGGTGATCCCGCTGCCGCAGAACTGCCGCGCACCATCCAGCTTTCTTTGCGAGTGCGGTTCTAGCTGGCGGATGACGCTACGTTTCGGGCGGATACCCATCCGCCCCTTTTCGTCCTCAGAGAGACCCTAACAAAAACAAACCTTGACGGCGCTTAATAGAAGGGAATTGCCATATTCGTCCGCGAGTAAATTACAAACGCTGCGCTCGGCAGACAAAAACATGAGTACTGCGCCGCTATTCTCCAGGTACCAATGTGGCGCCACAATCTCGAGGAGGTCTCGTAATGCGGCCACTCGCGAGTAGCAGAACACGAGATAGCCGCACGTCATTGCCAGACGCATGCTTTTGTCGCGGCGATCGCTCCGGCTTCATCCAGGATCCTTTCGGGCACTATGGGGAATCGCAACTCACGTCGAAGACGTCGCGCCCAAAGAACTACAAGAGCGCGCGAAAAAAGTGAGACCGGCCGCATAATCTCATCAGACCGGAGAGCGACCCGTCGCTCTCCGGATGCAGATGGATGATCCACAGGATGCTCACATTGCGGTTCCGACGTGTCTGTCTTCGCCGGCTTCTGTGTTACTTGCTGCATGTTCGGCAATTGCGAACGATCCCAGCCGCCGCCGAGAGCCTGCACGGCGCGACGGCAGAGGTCATGTCTTGTACCTCGAGGTTATTCAGAGTACGTGAGCGACGTCGTTCACGCACCTACGCCTCGCTCCTCGCTCTACAGCGTGACCGCAAACACCTGCAGCGCGGTAACCGCGGGAAGCAGCTGCACGCTAACCGTCCAGTTCGCGCCTGTTGCGGCGAGCACTGGACAGAAGGCGGTTCTTAATTCAGTGATGACGGAGGTGGGAGTCCGCAACTAGTCATCGAGTCGCTCAGCAACGGCACATAAGACGTTCTGCGGTTGACAGGGGCGGGGAATCCGGGAAAAACCGGTTGTTGTCAGACAAGACCACGGCGTTCATTCAGAAGCCATTTGAGCCTGAGGTATTAGCGCAGAAAATCCGAGACTCTCTGGATCGAAACCGTGATGCATCATAGCGGTGTGGGGACCGTTCCTACGAATCGTCGAAAGCTCATCAACAACTCACGGGCGTGATGCTCGGCGATCATCGCTCGGGAAATAGCACGTATTGATTCTCCACCTACGCGTGTGCCGCATGCTTTCGCAACGTACACTCGTAACGTTCACACCCATGTATTGGATATGTCGTATCGGATACGACTTCGAATACACATGAGCTGCATGGTGTCCCACCCTATTTGCAAAAAACGCGAATAGGATGGGGCATCCGGCTCCTAATCAGGTGAGAGATTTATTTTCCTCAGAGAGGCAACGGCTGAACGATGATATCGTCCGGGCTGCTGATCGTATGTGGCGAGCCCGGAGCCATTTGGTGCCCGGTTGGAGTGATCGTAAAGACGAACAACTTGCCCGAACTTTGACTGATGGCATACAGATGGTTGTTGTTGTCCCAGAACATCTGATTGATGGGATCGGTCGTCAACAGGCCCGTGTAACGTGTGATCGGGCTGGCTCCGTTGAAATGGAAGATTTGCAGACCCTCTTGCCCCCCACTGCCAGCAGCTTGCCCGATGGTGCCATCTTGATGTCATATGGGCTCAAGATCAAGGTCGCTGGCATATTCGAGTGAGTGTTGGTGGTTCTCAGGTTCCCGTTTGAATCCGCGGTGTAGGAGGCCAGTTGCAGCGGGCCTGGCGCGCAGCCGGGCGGATTGGCGGGCTGCATGGTAAACGAATGCGGAGATCAGGAAACGGGCGATGATTGCGCAACAGAGTCGTGCCTGGGGGAGGAACTCCAGCAGCAATGGCGAATGCCACCGCGAGCGACAATGCCACTAGTCCGACGGTCACACCTGCAAGAACCTTTCCAGCATTTCCCAGATACTTAGATCCATTTCGAAGAGAGCAGCTTTGTACAAGGCTCTCCACGTTGCGGGCTCAGGAGATGAAAGACGCAGCGAACTTATAATCCATCCACTCCGAACCGATTATGAGTTAGCACTGGTGAGCTTTAACACGAGCTGAATAAGGCGATTCTCTGGTATACGCAACAAAGGTGGTCGGCGACAACACTTCTCGGCCCACGTGTGTCCGATGAGTCTGGCGCCAACTGGGATGGCTGCCGGGCCTACTTTCGCAGAGCTTGTTGGCATCACCTATGAGGAAGCAACCCCTGAAACACAAGTCCTTGAATGTAGGGTGAAATGTAGGGTGAAATGTGCGGATTTTGCTGGGTGCTTGCGCATCTTGCAACGTGGGAATCCGATGCCATTCATTTTGCATCGGACAGACATTGGAGTGTGTGATGCGCCTTGCTTACCGGAGAAGCCCGCCACCAATCCCGGGTCGTGATCCGAAACCTACACCAGATCCAGAGCCACAACCGGGCTCTGAACCAGACGTAGTTCCTCCTGTGAACCCTGAGCCAGGTTCTACCCCGGACGTAGTTCAGCCAGAACCTGAACTAATACCTGTGTAGTTCGGTTCAACGCTCGGATCTGTTGTCGATACGGGGTTTCACCAATCCCTCGAAGTCATCCCAACCCATTCGGATCAGCTCCAGGTGAGAACCCGCGTTGAACGCAATCTCCTCATCGCGAGTCAAACTCTCATCCGTGAAAACGGGCATATCGTACAAATTTCCGAACGGAGGCATCGCTCCCGTCTGGCAATCGGGGAACTTGTCTTTAAATTCTTGCTCGGAGGCAAGCGCTGCATTCGTTGCACCGGTTACCATTTTCAGGCGTGAAGGGTCGAGTTGCGAGAGGCGGGCAGCACGCGCTACTCATCGTAGGCCTCGGCGTTACGTGCTTTTTGGTCCCGGTACAACTCGGGCCGCCGGCCAACCCAGCAGATACCCAATATGTGCCTCGTCCGGAATGGTACTACGTGCCAATCTTTCAATGGTTGAAATACTGGCATGGGTCGGCTGCCATTGTTGGCGTGTTGATAATTCCTGCGTTGCTCGTGATGCTTGTGATTGCGCTTGCTTTTCTGGATCGTAGTCTCGAACGACGCCCGTGGAAGCGCCCGGCGGCAATGGGAGCGTATGCATTCTTGGTGTTCTCCGTCGTGGGACTTGGTCTTCGCAGCGAGTATCTGGATCGTCATGACTCGGGAGTCGCCCAACAACTCGCTAAGCAGAACGCCGAAGAAGACGAATACATGCGCAAACCATTCGAGCCGGAACTTTCTTCTGCACCTCTCGCTACTGCAAATGTGACGCTTGCGGATCCACTGGCGGCGAAGGGCAAACTATTTTCGAAGCACACTCATGCACCGCCTGTCATGGTGATGGGGGTGTGGGAACGGCTGCGGCCCCTGCGCTTACCGGCGTACACCAAAAATTCTCACCCGACCAGGTGTCCGTACCTTCGCCCATCAGAGTCCAGTGGACAACGTCCTCAAAGTATTCGGAACGCCAACTCATGGTAGCCGGCGATGTAAACTTGTTCGTTGTTCGAAATCGGACGTGCTTTCCTTTGTCATCACCTTCGTCTAGATACTGCCAGCGATTGTCTTCGATAGTCAGCTTCGTGGTTCGTACCTCGGCATCGTTTTGGGAGATGCCGAAAAAGCGAAGACGTGGGACTGCGCGTTGTAGGTGTACAGGCTGAGGTCATCCTTATCACCAGTTGGTGTGTGAATCGTCTGGTCGCAGAGAAGAAATGCGTGGTTCGGAGTCCAGTCGCAGGACATTTCGCTGTTCGACGGATGTGCCTTGCTGTACGGCGTTTCCTTGAACTCGCCTTCGGTTTTCCA
>JAOAPG010000104.1 GCA_025462785.1 Acidobacteriaceae bacterium | reverse complement strand
CTCGACACCGATAAAGCGGCAGAGATTTTAATCGTCAAGTGCCGCTTTCCAACCATAATTTCTGTGGTAACTGTCGAGTTAATCGGAGCTCCATTTGCTAAAGCGGCGATGAAGAAGGATGTTTCTGCTTCGGCCACAGTAGCGAGCGGCGAAAAATCTATTGAAAGTAACCCAACTCCGGAGAAGGTCGAAGAAACCGTACTTACTGATTTGGCGGGATCCCTCGTAGACCTTGAGCCATCCAAGGGGATTGCCACTGAAGAACCGGAAAGCACTATCGCAACTCAAACCAGCCCCGTCGCTGCTGAAAATATTCTACGCGTAGATGCCGAGCGGATTGATGCTGTGCTCAACCTTGTAGGCGAGTTGATCATCGGCAAGTCGATGCTGCAGCAGGCCATGAATGAGTTCGCCAAACGTTATCCCAAAGAATCAATTCGCGGTCGTTTTGCCGACGCCATGGCCTTCCAGTCACGCGTGCTGAACGACTTGCAGCGTTCGGTCATGAAAGTTCGGATGGTGCCCGTGGAGCAACTCTTCCGGCGCTTCCCTCGCCTGGTTCGCGATGTCGGCAGACTCTGCGAAAAGAAGGTGGAGCTAAAGATTAGCGGACAGGACACAGATCTCGACAAGGGCCTGCTGGATGCCATTGCCGAGCCACTCACACATATAGTCCGTAATGCGGTAAGTCATGGCATTGAGAGTACCGAAGAACGTCTCCGCGCTGGCAAACCAGCCCACGGCACGATCCGGCTCGGCGCCTATCACCAAGCGAATCAACTGATCGTCGAAGTACGTGATGACGGCAAAGGAATCGATCCAGACAAGGTAAAGGAGCGCGCTGTTAAACAGGGCTTAGCTTCGCAAGAAGAACTTGCCCGGCTCAATGAAGCGGACATTCTGGAATTTGTCTTTCGCCCGGGATTTAGCACTGCGGAGGAAATCACCGAAGTCTCTGGGCGTGGAGTTGGCCTCGACGTGGTTCGCAGTGTGCTTCACCGGCTCAAAGGGACAGTCGATATCGAGACCCGGCTCGGTGAGGGCACAACGTTTCGATTAAAGCTTCCCCTAACGCTAGCGATCATCAAGGCTCTGCTGTTCCGAGTGGAACAAAGGCTCTACGCAATTCCTTTGAACGCAGTCGCTGAAATCGCGCGCGCAAATGAGTCCGAAATTCATCAGGTAGGCCAGCACGAAGTTCTGCAAATGCGCAATCAGGTGCTGCCTTTGCTCCGCATGGGACGACGCAAAGTCGAGGGTGAGAATCGCAACCGGGGAAAAATCTTCGTTCTCGTCGTTTCCCTCGGCGAGCGGAAACTGGGACTGATTGTAGATGGCATGGAAGGTGAAGAAGAGCTCGTCATCAAGGCGCTCGACGATCAGACCGTGGCAACGGATCTCGTCAGCGGCGCTTCCATACTCGGAGATGGGCGCGTTGTCCTCATTATGAATCTGGCTGCTATTGTGGAACGCTTTTCGAAGTTGGGGCGCGATCAGTCGAACGATCTTTCCTCCGGACTTTTGTTGTCACATGCTGAGCGGCTCGACGCTTCACAAGCGCGGGAGGGACTCGTATGAGTTCCCCATCCGTTCGCGTGCTCGTGGTCGATGATTCAGCGCTCATGCGGAAGCTCATTCCGCAGATTCTTGAGACAGACAAATCGATTCAGGTCGTAGGCACTGCCATGGACGGTAACTTCGGACTGAAAAAGATCGAAGACCTCAAGCCACAAGTTGTGACGCTTGATCTCGACATGCCCGGAATGGGCGGACTCGACATGCTGAAAGAGATCATGCGCCGCCATCGCCTGCCTGTGATCGTCGTCAGTTCGCACAGCACACAAGGCGCGTCAGTAACGCTCAAGGCGCTCGCATTGGGAGCATTCGACTTTGTCGCCAAGCCCACGGACGTTTCTGCGCGGATGCCAGAAATCGCGCGAGAGCTCATCTCCAAGATCAAGGCCGCGGCATCGAGCAAAGGAGTGCAGCTTACTCCTTTCTCAGGGGACGTGCGCCAAGTCAACAAGGTTCAGCTGGACGCGAAAAAGCAGCCGACCCGAATCGTGGCGATTGGCATTTCGACCGGAGGCCCACAGGCGCTCCAATATCTGCTATCGCAACTACCGGGAGATTTTCCGGCCAGTATCGTAGTGGTCCAGCACATGCCTGAGGGATTCACTGACATGTTCGCGCGCCGCCTCGACGAGACTTGCGCCATGGGCGTGAAGGAAGCGCAATCTGGAGATCTTTTGCTTGCAGGGCGGGTCCTGATTTGCCCAGGCAGCCGCCACATTAAGGTAAAAAAACTCCCGCTGGGGAATGTTGTCGTACTCGGTGATGAGCCCCGTGTGAACGGACATCGTCCCTCAGTAGACGTTTTGTTCAAGAGTCTTGCAGAAGACTTTGGAGAAAAGGGATTAGCGGTCATCATGACGGGGATGGGAGATGACGGCGCGCAAGGCCTGGGCATGGTAAAAGCCGCAGGCGGGATGACCATTGCTCAGAGCGAGGAATCCTGCGTAGTCTTCGGGATGCCAAAAGCGGCGATCGAACGCGGCTTTGCCACGAGAGTGGTCGCGCTTGAGGCTCTTGCAAATACTTTGCAGTCTCAGTGCATGCCGAATCGCGGAGGCGGGGCAAGCCAGAGTTCCGCGGCAGGGCAAAGTTGATTTTGTAGTCCGGCAAAGCTGCCGGAATGAATGCAGCAATGAAGTGAGGAGGAAGTATGGATCAGTTCGTACCAGTAAAACGCAGCAAAGACGGGCAGCCAGTCCGCTACCTGATTGTGGACGATTCCGTCTTCGCGCGCAAAAACCTGGGCCGCATGGTGGAAACCTTCGGCGGACAGATTGCGGGCGAAGCGGGAGACGGGTTGACTGCAATAACCGAATACGATCGCATCGTTCCTGACATCGTGCTCATGGATATCACCATGCCACAAATGGAAGGAATCGAAGCCGCTGAGAAGATCGTACAACAGCATCCCGATGCACGCATCGTCATGGTGTCTTCCGTTGGTTATCAGGAGAACATCGTGGCTGCACTGCAGCGTGGTGCACGTCACTTTGTGCAGAAACCGGTTAAGCCGGAAGTGCTGTATGAAGTTATCAAGTACGTGCTGGGAGAAGATGGCAGTGTAGCCCAAGCTGCTGGCGCAGGAGCCTGATATGAAAATGGAGTTGATCCAGCCATTCATCAACGCGGCGGATGCCGTGCTTGCCCAAGGGCTAAAAGCTCCCATGGCTGTCGGGCACCTCAGCATGGAAGAGGAAACCTATCGGCGCAAGGGAATTGCCGCACTCGTGTGGCTAACAGGCGATATCGAAGGCCGGATTATCTTCGATCTCGATCCTCCCACGGCTGCCAAAGTAGCCAGCGGATTCGCGGGCATGGAAGTGAGCGAAACGGATGACATGGTCCGCGAAGCTGTCTGCGAATTAGCCAACCAGGTAATCGGTAACGCCGTCGCAACGCTCAACGATCAGGGATTCCAGTTCCGCGTGCATCCACCCGTGTTGCACACCTCTGAGCATGGCAGCAAAAGTACCGAGGACACGGAGGCGCTGGTACTCTGCTTTGAAACCGCAAGTGGAAACGTATTCATGAATATCGCATTACGATACAATGCTACCCAATCACAGGCCGCTGCGGTTTAAAAGAGAAATGCCTTGGATAAACAAGGAAAAGAAGTCGCGTCCACGTTGAACTGCGCTCCACGCGCGCAAAGACCCGCGCGTTAACTCCCCATTTTTCTTCTGCTACTAATACGAATACTTACTGCAACGCGAAAATAAACATGGGATTCTGCGGTGGCGGCAACGGCAAACCTCCCACTGCTTTGAAGACACTCACCGGAGCTGGCAAAGTAGACACGACTGTGTCCGCGTTTTGCGCCGGTTGGCTTCCAACTGCTGGAATTGCCACAGTGGTGATGATAGTGGTCGAACCCGCATCACAGCTCGCGAGGTAAACCCTGGAAGAGGGAAGGTCGGCAGCACCCGCTATCGAGAGCCGGAATCCAGCCGGGCCGTTTGCTCCTGGAGGCGCCGGTCTTGCCGCAGCACACCCGGTGGGATTTAAAGTATCAATCGTCGAGGAACCGGTTGGGATCGTTTTGCTCAATGCATAGCTCGAAGTGTTGAATACGTCCACCTGCGAGCAAATGGTTGAGCCGTTTATTTGGTAGTTAGCCACATAGATGCGGCTGCTGTCTGCCAGAGGAGCGATTGAGACCGGTACGGGAGCGCCGGAGCCACATGCACTTCCAGCTACAGCCTGGATCGAAATTGGACCTGCCAGTAGAGCTGGAGGACCAGCGGGAGGAGGAGGATTTCCAGAAGTGCTATTCGCTGCATCAAATACCCATAGCCCATTCCCCGAGGAGTTCCCTGTCGCGCTCACATACCCAGACTTCAGAACATAGAGCCGGTTCAACTTGCCGTCATACAGCATGAAATCTGCACCCGGCGCTGTCGCTGCCGCAGGCGAAAGAGCCTCGGGCGTCGCCGTAGGATCCATGGCGTACACATTGCCAGAGCTGCTATCGAGAGCAAAAACTGCTTTACCGTCGGAGCGGGCAGCAACGGCAACCGGCGTCCCACCGATCGGGATGGGGGAATTACGGGAGAAATCAACCGTGTTGATACTCGTGAGATAGCCGCCACCTCGGTTGGCTGCGTAAAGTTTTTTCCCGTCAGGCGTTTCCGCCAAAGCAACTGGCTGAGAGGTAGTGTCTTGTGCAACAACAGAATAGTCAGGGTTGTTGGGCAGCGCAGGATTGACCGAGATCGTCGTTGCTACAACATTCGTCCCTGTGTTGATCGCCGATACACTTCCCAGGCCGTAGTTGGCGACGTAGACTCTAGAACTTTCCGCAGTATGCACGAAAACGGGCATCGATCCAGATGGCAAACTAATCGTCGTTGCCGTATTGCCCGAGCCAGACACGCTGCTTGCGGAAACTGTGTCATTGGGATTATTTGCGGCGTACAAAATGCCGCCGCTCGGAAGTAAAGCCGCGTGCACGGGAGCTGCTCCGAGGTTGGCGGCATTCAAATAACTGTCCCCAGAGACATCAATCCGGCTCATGTCCCCGGGGTCATTGGCTCCGTTGGCACTAAGAACGAACACAGTGTTAGCGGCTCCAGGACTCGGCGGAGTCGGCGGGATAGGAAAGGCAACGGGGCGATAAGTTTCCCCACAACTTGTGCAGATAACAAATAGAACGGCAGCAACAATAGTAACGGCCGCGGCGCGGACCACACGAACTGCACTCATTGACACCCCGGCAGCACTATCCAAGTATTCACAATGGCTCTTTGATTATGGCGCTTCTTATTCAAGGCGGCTCTGGAAGAATTTTCCATTCTAACCGCGGAATGGATTTAGCGCCAATCAGCAGCAAAGCAATGGGTCTCTTAAGTTAGTGCCTAATTATGGGTAGAAAGGTTGTATCGAGAGCAGGTTGGAACAGAAACTCAACGCGCCGCGAGTGCTAACCTCGCCCACGAGAACGCTTCTTTGCCACAGCAGGAGCCTGGGCAGTTGTAGCAGCTGGCTTCTTCTTTCCTTCCATCTGCGCCAGACTTTCCTTAAGT
>JAOAPG010000088.1 GCA_025462785.1 Acidobacteriaceae bacterium | reverse complement strand
GCGTTCTATATGAAGGGCACAATTGACGAAGTCCTCGAAGCAGCGGAGAAGTTGAAGATAGCAGCATAAGAGCAGGCTTTGGGCTCTGGGCGTCAGGCTTTAGGTAGTTAGTGTTACAACGATTCCTAGAGCGTAGAGCCCGAAGCCTAAGGCCCGATTTCCAATGGCAGATACTTTCCAACTCGAGATTGTTACTCCGGAGAAGATGGTAGTGAAAGACTCCGCAGAGGAGCTGCAGATACCCGGCAAGAACGGGTATCTGGGTATTCTTCCTGGACACGCTCCGCTCATCACTGAACTTTCCGCCGGAGAACTCAGCTATCGCAATGGCGGCCAGACTCATCGGTTTGCAGTGGCATGGGGTTTTGCAGAAGTCTTGCCGGACAAGGTAACAGTGCTCGCGGAAACAGCCGAGCGAGCCGATGAAATTGATGCCAATCGCGCGCAATCGGACAAGAAGCGCGCGGAAGAGCACTTGGCCAACGGCAAGACTGAAGACGATTTCACCAAAGCCGAAGGCGAACTGAAGAGGGCGGAGGCCCGCTTGGAAGTAGCTCAGCACAAATAGCTTCGCCAGGAACCTCATAGTTCCTCACGTACCCCATCCGCATAACAATCTCTAATCGGTTACATAAATAGTTTCGATTTCCGTGGCCCCATCATGAGCGGTACAGTTGGTTGGACACGCGAGTCGGAATCCCCTTTCCGCATATGCCGAGTCCGAGTGAGTGAGTTACTGGACTGAGCCTATGACCACGGCATCCGTTGTAATCGCCGAGTTACGCGACCTTTACCTCGAAGGGTCTTCTCGAATCCAGCAAGAATTCTCCGTCACCGGGGATGGCTTAAGAGCGGTTGCCAGCCGGACCGCGCTAGTGGAAGAAGTGGTTCGGGCACTCTGGAAAGACATCATTAGTTCAGACGAGAATGGCCCGCAGAACTTCACCTTGGTCGCAACCGGAGGTTTTGGCCGTAGCGCGCTTTTCCCCCACTCTGATATAGACGTTCTGTTTCTGTTCGCCGATCGTTCGACAGAAGATGCTTACAAAGATAAAATCCGCCGCTTCTCGCAGGAGATCTGGGATCTGCGCATGAAGTTGAGTCCGGCGAATCGGACTCTGGCCGAGTGCGATCGTTTCGACGCCAACAATGTGGAATTCACCATCGCTCTGCTGGATTGCCGCTATTTAGCTGGAGACCAGGAGCTGTTTACCCGATTGCATGACAAGCTAATTCCGAAGCTGATTATGCGGGAAGGACAGGCGATCGTGCAGCGGCTCGCCGAAGTCACTCGTTCTCGCCATGCGAAATACGGGAACACAGTTTTTCATCTTGAACCAAACATCAAAGAGATTCCCGGTGGCTTGCGCGACTACAACGTGGCCTTGTGGCTTGCGCTTATTTCATCCATGGATAAGCTGCGCGATTGGCCTGATCCAAAGTCGCTGCTTCCTGCCTCTCTACGCAAGCAATTTGAGCCGGCGCTTGAGTTTCTGACCTCGGTTCGCTGTTTTCTTCATTTCCGGCAAGGCCGCGACGACAACATGTTGTTATGGGAGGCGCAAGACGAGGCCGCCGCCAGGAACATTGGCGTCCCAGAAGCAGATCACGTGAGTGCTGCCGATTGGATGCGAATTTATTTTGGTTACGCGCGCCCGGTGCATCGCGCATCGTTACAACTGCTGGAGGAGATTCCCGCGGCCCGCTCTTCTTTGTACAAGCAGTTCCAGAACTGGCGGTCGCGGATTTCGAATTCCGATTTTTCCGTGGTCGATGGGTTGGTCTATCTACAGCAGCCTTCTGCGGTGCAGGATCCAGAACTGCTTTTGCAGTTGTTTGACTTCATGGCACACCACGACTTGCGGTTGAGCACGACAACTGAATACCGCATCGAACAAGCCCTGCCAGTCCTTGCTTGCACACCGCCTCAAGGAGCGGAGCTGTGGCGATATTTGCAGGTCATTCTCATCGAGCCCTATGCTGCGGACGCGCTGCGTGCCATGCACTCTCTGCGTTTGCTCGGTCTCTTGTTGCCGGAGCTAAAGCTCATCGATTCATTGGTGGTCCGCGATTTCTATCATCGGTTTACTGTGGACGAACATTCTTTTCTTGCGATCGAGAGTTTGCACAGGGCGCACGATTCGCAATCGGAATGGGATCAGCGCTACGGCAACATCCTGAATGAACTGGAAAAGCCAGAGCTGCTTTATTTAGCTTTGCTTTTGCACGACGTTGGCAAGGGAATACCTGGCGAAAACCATGTGGTTGGCAGCCTCGATCTGGCCCGGCAATGTATGGAGCGGCTGGATCTCGAGCCGCAGGACCGCGAGACTGTGCTGTTTCTGATTGGCAGCCATCTCGACATGTCTGCCACGTTGCGACGCGACATTTTCGATCCAGAAACGATAAAAGGATTTGCCGAAAAAATGGGAACGCCAGAGCGTCTCAAGATGCTCTGCCTTCTTACCTACGCGGACATCAAAGCTGTAAATCCCGAAGCGTTAACGCCGTGGAAAGCTGAAAACGTGTGGCAGCTCTATATCGCCACCGCGAACTATTTGAACCGCCATGTCGATCAGCGCCTCCATGCGGATGCTGATGATGAAAATATGGCCCGACTGCAAAAGCTGGCGCCGGTTGCTGGCAAGAAGATCAAAGGCTTTCTGGAAGGATTTCCGAAACGCTATCTGCGAACGTATCCAGCGGAAGAGGTACTGCATCATTTCGAGATGGCGGGACATTTGCTCTCCGATCCCGTGAAGCTGGATTTAAAACGTGGACGCCACTGGTTTGAATTGACCCTGGTCACAAAAGATCGTCCATTTCTTTTTGCGACAGTCGCCGGAGTTCTAGCCGCGTGGGGAATGAATATTGTGAAAGCCGACGCTTTCTCAAATGACGCGGGAACCGTGGTGGATACGTTTTACTTCACCGACCGTTTCCGCACTTTGGAGTTGAATCTTCCCGAGTGGGACCGTTTTCAGCGCAGCGTCGCCGACGTACTTACGGGCGAAGCCGATCTCGATCGCATGTTGCGCGACCGATCGCGATCAGAAAAGAATTCTGCAGCAAAGGTTAAAGTCAAAACAGAAGTCGAGTTCGATGATGAATGTTCTTCGAACAGCACGCTGGTCCAAGTGCTCGCGCAGGACCGATTGGGATTGTTGCATAGCATCAGCTCGCGCTTCTCGCATCACAAATGTAACATCGAGATCGCTTTGATTGACACGGAAGGTCAGATGGCTATCGATGTGTTTTATCTGACTTCGGATGGGAAAAAGCTGAATCGCGAACAACAAACAAGGTTGAGGATGGATCTTCTGGAAGAATTGAATCCCGCGGCTTAAGTTCCTGAAATCCTCGCTCGTTCTTCCCGTCGCAGAGCATCTTCCCACCAAGCAATACTGATATTCTAAAAGTAGCCTATTAAGGGAGTACATCCAGCTATTGCCGCCGATTCTTAACGCACAAGGGCTGTCGAAAACATTCGGCATTAACCCACTTTTCCAAAATATTTCATTCACGGTTTCCGAAGACCACAGAATCGGACTTGTCGGACCCAACGGTGCCGGCAAATCGACTCTTCTGCAGATTCTCGCCGGGGAAGTCGATCCGGACAGCGGAGATGTCGCGGTGCGTAAGCGCGCCCGGCTTAGCTATGTCTTGCAGGATTCACAATTTGCCTCGGGCGCGACCGTCCGTTCCGTGGTGAATGCTGCGCTCGAACGGAGTGCGGTGATTGAATCCGAACGCGGTACTCGCGTTGCCGAAACGTTGGGACGCGCCGGGTTTGAGAATCTGGATGTTGAAGCGAATTCCTTATCAGGAGGTTGGCGCAAGAGACTCGCGATTGTCGAAGCTCTGGTTCAAGGGCCCGATGTACTACTGCTTGATGAGCCGACGAACCACCTTGATCTTGGGGGAATCCAGTGGCTCGAAGATGTTCTTCAGGATGCTTCATTCGCTTGCGTCGTAGTGAGCCACGATCGCTACTTCCTCGAAAACATTGCGACGGATATGGCAGAGCTTAGCCGTGCTTATCCGGATGGTATGTTGCGCGTGAAAGGGAACTACAGCAAATTTCTGGA
>JAOAPG010000052.1 GCA_025462785.1 Acidobacteriaceae bacterium | reverse complement strand
GGAAATGAAATGAACCGTCAGCCCTCAAAACGAACCGTCTTCTCGCTCGACTAGGATGTACGTGGAAGAAATGACCCCATTGAATCGAGGCCACAGTTGAAGGCCGCGAACTGCTTTTCAGTTTCGATACCGGCGCTTCTTCAGGATCGTTTACGGCTAAGTACCTGCGCGAATTTCCGCGCCAATTTTCCACATTGAAGACCAGAAAGTATGGCGCAAGCGGGGCCGGAGGAATTCGCTTCTTACAGGCTTATCATTTGCCAAAAGTAGAGCTCCGACTGGGCAGCGCTACAGCTACGCTCAGAGACATTCCTGTCTTGACCCGCGAGCTTGGTGTTGATCCTCTAGACCACTTGTACGGTAATCTCGGACAGAGCCTACTCAGCCCATTCCGTAGTTACACAATTGACTTCAGCCGGACGCAGCTCACCGTCGGCGAAGACGCAAAGTAAACGGAAACACATTCGCACATTGTTCATGGAAGTCGCTCATTCCGTCCGGACGCAAGAATCAAGCTCGCTCCAAGAGCTGAGTCAACCGTTGCTTCACCTCGGGCCACTCCGCTGCGACGATTGAATACCGCGCCGAATCGCGCGGAATGTAGTCAGCGGCCATTCGATGCGCCCGCAAAATTCCTTCGAACTTCCCACCAATACGTTCAAGCGCAGCGCGTGAACGCTGGTTACGCGAGTCCGTATGAAAGCAGACCCGGAGCACCTGCAAGGCTTCAAAGGCATGCGTCAGCATGAGCAGTTTGGCTTCGGTGTTCGCTCCAGTCCGGATCGCTGGACGCGCAAACCACGTATAGCCGATCTCGCATGCATCGGGATTTTGTCGTCCGTGCTGCGGATAGCCCTGCGGCCATGACCATCGCTCCAGGTTCCAGAAACGGGTGGAGCCGATCACAACACCATCGTCCACCCGAACGATGGCAAAGGGCACTGCGGTACCAGAGTCTCGCCAGGCCAGAGCAGTTTGCACGTAGGTAATAGCCCCAGCATTGCCTTGTGGAACAGGACTCCACTGATATAAGGACGTATCAATCGCCGATGCCACCACCAAGCCATTAACGTGGCGAAGCTCAAGCGGTTCGAGACGAACGTGCTTACCTTCCAGCACAAAAGCTTCTCTTCCCATGCTCCGAGTATGCAACGAAACCAATGCAGCTTAGCCAACTGATTACCGCTCTTGCAGATCGGTAGTCGTAAGTCTACAGAAAACACCCGATGGTTTGTAGCCTTCATTCCCTGTAGGCTATTGCAGTGAAGAGACTTAGACAAAATCTCGTGACTGGATTTATTCCCAATTCTACTTAACGCCGCGTTACGTGGCTCGCCGACCGGACCGTCTCAGTAAGACTTTTAGTTGATAGATAAACCGCGTTTGCCGTGGGAAAAGTGTATATGGGAATACAAATTGAGGGGCACTCATAATGAGAATTGCACAAGTATCACCACTATATGAAAGCGTTCCCCCGAAGCTGTATGGTGGAACCGAGCGGGTTGTTTCGTGGTTAACTGAGGAGTTAGTTCGCGCGGGCCACGACGTGACATTGTTTGCTAGCGGTGATTCCTTAACTCAGGCCCAGCTTGTATCAACAACTCCACAAGCTCTGCGGCTCAATCCTGATTGCATCGACCAACTTGCCCATCATGTGGTGATGCTGGAAAAGGTTTTTAGCGAACGCCAGAACTTTGATCTAATCCACTTTCATATTGATTATCTGCACTTCTCGTTCAGCCGTAATGAGCAATTAACGCAGCTCACTACTTTGCATGGCCGGCTAGATATCCCAGACCTTGTCCCTGTTTATCAAGCATTTCCTGAGATGCCTGTGGTTTCAATTTCCGACGCTCAACGAAAACCGCTTCCTTGGGCGAACTGGAAAGGCACGGTGCATCATGGCCTGCCGAAGGACAGTTTTGAGTTTTACCCGGAACGCGGAAAATATCTTGCTTTCCTCGGTCGTACCTCTCCGGAAAAAGGCTTGGATCGCGCTATTGAAATCGCCAAGCATGTAGGCATTCCCTTGAAGATTGCAGCCAAAGTCGACCGCGGAGATCGGGAGTATTTCGAATCTTGCATAAAACCGTTGCTCGATCATCCGCTCATCGAGTTTTTGGGCGAAATTGGATATGCGGAAAAGAATGATTTTCTTGGCAACGCCTTGGCGCTTCTCTTTCCCATTGACTGGCCAGAACCATTCGGACTGGTCATGATTGAAGCCATGGCATGTGGCACTCCGGTAATCGCCTTTCCTAACGGCTCGGTTCCCGAGATCGTGAGGAATGGAGTCAGCGGTTTCACGGTGCGTGACACCGAAACTGCGGTTCGAGCGATTGGTTGTCTCGACAAGATTGATCGACGGATCTGCCGAAAGCACTTCGAACAGCATTTCACATCCGCGCGAATGGCTCAGGATTACTTGAAAATTTACAGGCAAATGGTTGCCGCCGAACCCGAGCAAATCGCTATGCCCAAGGGAGCTCTTAGTTGGACGAAGCTAACGTCACCCAGCAGTACTACATAGCGACAAAATCGTCCCCCGCCGACGACCGCACCCGAGTCCTGAAGTACGGAAAGATGTTTTCCGTATTCGACCGCCTCGGGGACATTCAGATCGGGGGGCTCGGCGAACAGGGAATTTTTTCCGAAGGAACTCGCCACCTGTCGCATCAGGCGATCTATCTCTGGAACTCTTCTCCCCTGTTCCTAAGCTCTACCATCGAGAGTAACAATTTCTTATTTACGGCCGATCTGGCAAATCTGGATGTCTCGCGCGGAGACCAGGTGGTGATTCCCCGCGGCACGCTGCACATCCTGCGTTCAAAATTTCTTTGGGAACACATCGCCTATGAAGAATTCCGCTTCGACAATTATGGTATGTCGGACTTGCTGGTTCCCTTTCGCATGTTCATCGATGCCGACTTCGCCGACATCTTCGAAGTCCGCGGAATGCATCGCACGAAGCGTGGACAAAGGCTGGAAAACCAAATCGACCACGATTCGATTCTGATGTCATACATAGGGCTGGATAATGTCACCCGGCTCACTCGCATGCGGTGCGAGCCCGCTCCCGCGAGCATCGGTCCTTCGGAATTCGGGTTTTACATATCGTTGCGTCCTCAGCAAAGCGCAACTCTTCGTTTCACTCTGTCTTGCGATTATGAAGCCGAGACTAGTCTGATCGGCTACTCTCCGGCTATGGCCGCCGCGAGCGAAGAGTTGAAAGAGGCGAGGCTCCGGGTTCCCGAAATCTACAGCTCAAATTCGCGTTTGAATGATTGGATAAGACGGTCCTTTGCCGATGTGGAAATGATGATCGTTGGCAATCCTGAAGAAAATTATCCCTATGCCGGTGTTCCCTGGTTCAGTACCGTATTTGGCCGAGATGGCATCATTACGGCCTTGGAAATGTTATGGCTCAACCCGGAAATCGCGAAAGGCGTCCTCGAGTATCTGGCCGAGACACAGGCCACAGAATTTGATCCCGAAATCGAAGCCGAACCCGGGAAGATTTTGCACGAAATGCGAAAGGGTGAAATGGCGGCCCTCGGTGAGGTGCCCTTCGGCCGCTACTACGGAACGGTAGACGCCACGCCCTTGTTCATCATGCTTGCGGGGGCTTACTACAAGCACACTGGAAACCGAGACTTGCTGGAAAAGTTATGGCCACACATTGAACTTGCACTGAACTGGATCGATAAATATGGAGATCTCGACGGCGATGGCTTCGTAGAGTATTCCCGCCGCGGTAAAAGTGGACTGGTCCAGCAGGGATGGAAAGATTCCAACGACTCAGTGTTCCACGCGGATGGAAGTCTGGCAGAGCCGCCGATCGCCCTGTGCGAAGTGCAAGGTTATGTCTATGCCGCTAAGCGAGCGGCTGCGGAACTAGCTTCGGCTCGCGGAGACATCGATAGATGTAAATGTTTGGAGGCTCAAGCCGAGAAGCTTCAAAAGAATTTTGAAAACGCCTTCTGGTGCCCAGAACTCTCCACGTATGCTCTCGCCCTGGACGCACAGAAAAGGCCCTGCAAAGTGCGAACTTCAAACGCGGGTCATTGTTTGTTTGCAGGAATCGCTACACCAGAAAAGGGGAGGCTCGTCGCTGAGCAGCTTCTCACACTGGATTTTTTTACCGGTTGGGGTGTCCGAACAGTGGCGTGTTGCGAGTCTCGTTATAATCCGCTCTCCTATCATAACGGATCGATCTGGCCTCATGACAATGCTTTAATTGCTAGTGGTCTCGCAAAGTACGACTGCAAGCATTTGGCCGGGCAAATTCTATTGGCACTTTTGGATGTCAGCAATAAGGTTGAACTGCGCCGCCTCCCGGAACTCTTCTGCGGACTTGAGCGACGGCGCGGTGAAGGCCCTACTCTCTATCCCGTAGCTTGCTCCCCGCAGGCCTGGGCGTCTGGAGCAGCATTTCTTGTCTTACAAGCATGCCTCGGAATTAGTATCGATGAAGAATGCAGACAAATTGTTTTTGACCGTCCGTATTTGCCGGATGGAGTTCCACAGTTGTGGATCAAGAATCTTCGGGCTGGCGCGAACTCTGTGGATCTTCAGCTAGACCGCCAGCGAGACACGGTAGGGGTTCAGGTTCTCGATAAGCGCGGCGATCTCAAAGTATTTGTGAATCTCTGATTTTAATACCTTCGGGCTACTTGCAAATCCCGCAACTCTCCTACAGGAACTTCCGAGGTAAGTTACTGCTGATGCTGTATTTCGGTCAGGGTACTTCAGCTCTAGATTCAAGAGAACACAATACTTGGAGGCCAGCATGACGAGAGCTGCCGCATTTTTGTCAGCCGCGTTACTTGCTGCCTCGCTTGGGGTCGCACAGAATACTTCCACGAGCGGAACAGCAAGTCGCCAAAGTACAGATTCGATCAATACCGCAACTGTTAGTCAAAGTTCCTCAGTAGATTCAGGTAGGCCAGACTCGGCAAGAGCGGTACCGGCACAACGGGAGAGTTCCGCCCCGGCGGTGGAAGCTGAAAACACCGCTCCTTCGGACAAAGTCAAAGAAGACGAGGCAAAGGAATTTTCCGGAGCTAATCCGCAAAATGCGACTGTCCTACCTCTTTTGGGGCTAGTCGGCGTAGGATCTCTTATCGCCGGGTTTTTTATGCGCCGCTAAGGATCTGCGGAGCCTTCGCGTTCCCAAGGACGTCGATCGAGTTCGGTCCAATCACTCACCCGTTTCACTACCCAGTCTGAAGAACGCCTGAAGAACGCCCACTCACATATAAAGCGCGTTTGCCGCTAATCTACAGCCTCAACCTTATAGGTTACGTTCATCAACAAACTTAAGATTGCATTTGAATTAGACGTTTAACCTAGGTGCTCGTAGGGGCACGGAAGAGGTCTTAAGAACACTATGACATTTAAGAATGGAAGCATGAAGCGATCCCTCCTGGCGCTCAGCACCGCGATTTTACTTCTCGGCAGCTTGGGCTGGGCAGCCGACGACAAGGACGAAACCAGTATTCAAAAGCGCATCGACAACTCTGCGAAAGTGCTCGACGAGATTATGGGTACTCCCGACAAGTCTATTCCGGACAAGGTCATGAGCGACGCGAAGTGCATCGCTGTCATCCCTTCAATGGTGAAGATTGCAGTCGGCTTTGGCGGCAACCACGGAAAAGGCGTTGCCACCTGCAGAACAGCCCATGGCTGGAGCGCCCCCGCGCCGATCACCATCACCGGCGGAAGCTGGGGATTGCAATTGGGCGGTCAGGCTATCGATCTAGTGCTGATTGTAACGAACGATCAAGGTATGCAGCATTTACTCGCGAGCAAGTTCAAGCTCGGAGCTGAAGCTTCCGCTGCCGCAGGTCCAGTTGGACGTGACGCGGGTGCCGACACGGATTGGAAAATGAAAGCCGAAGTTTTGACTTACTCCCGTGCTCGTGGACTCTTTGCTGGCGTTGATCTGAGTGGATCTTCAATTACTCAGGACAAGGATGAAACCCATCTTCTGTATGGCAAGGCGGTCCCATTCGAATCGATTCTCGATGGCAAAGTTGCGCCCCCAGAGGGCAGCGAGCCGTTCCTGACCGCTGTTCGTAAATACTCGCACCAAGCCAAGGAACAGGGCAGCTTGAATAAACCAGAAGCAACAACTATGGCTAGCGCTTCTCAGCACTAGAAGCTGAAACAGTTAGAAAGTTTCCTCCCCAAAGTTAAAAGGCCAGATCTAGAACCTGAGATCTGGCTTTTTCTTTTTCTGTAAGGCAGCTAATTAATTCGACGCCACGCGGCAGTTTACCGCCTCTTCAAACTGTAACGCCCGACGGGTTGAACTATGTTCAGCCACGACTCGCTCGTGTGCATTTCTGCCAATCCTTCGGACCTCTTCTTCGCTCAGGTTGCTCACGTAACCTATGACATCACTGGACGAGTTCGCAATCAGAATCTCCTCGCCAGGAGCAAAGAATGTCTCAATTCCCTTCCACCGATCCGAAACAATCGTCGCGCCACATCCGGCTGCTTCGAATAGGCGGACCGAAGGAGAGTAACCTGCTTGCACCATTTCCCTGCGAGTAAGATTCAACGTTAATCGCGAGGAACAAAAGAATGCCGGGTGGAAACGGGGTTCCAGGTGAACTATCCGCTCGACATTTCGAGGCCAGAAGAGGCCTTCTGGATATTGCGGCCCAGCCAGTAAAAACTTCCTCTCCGGCAAGCTCCGGGCTGGGATGCAAAACAATTCCTCAAGCTTGGGTTGCCGGTCTTCCGCATAGGTTCCCATGTAGCTGAGATCGCAAACAAAGCGGCTTTGAGATTCGCATAGGCGGTATTTGTCTGGATCGAAGGAGCAGTAAAGTGGGACAGCGGTCTGCGCTCCGTATTCCGACTCAAGCTGCCGCAACAGGGGACCGCCAGTGAAGCTGAAATAAACATCAAAACCGCGCACCTGCTCCGGTTTTATGTATTCGTCGTCTCCCGAATGCAACTTCGCCATCGTAATCGGTGTATCGATGTCATAGAAGGCTTTTGCTCCGGCTCGCGAGTTGAGCACCTCATTGATTGCCAACAGACCGTCAGGACAGTACGATCCCACCATTGCAACGTCCGCGTCGCGAAGTTCTCGGCGAACAACTGGCTCGATATCGCTCCAATTACCATAGATGCGCGCGTCACAAAAAGGCGGCTCGGGCATATCGCGATTCGACGCGTACCATTCCTGATCTTTCTCGAAGAAAAGAATCTTATGTCCGCGTGCACGTAAAGCGCGCGCCAGCGATCGGTAGGTAGTCGCGTGACCGTTGCCCCACGAGGAAGTAATCGATAATCCAAATATGACGATCTTCAACTTGCCGCCTCGGTGATCAAGGAACCAAAATTCGAAGCTCGAATCTTTTCTTCTTCTTCACCCCACTCTGCTTGCTGAAGGACCTTATGAACTTCCTGGGCTCGTAAGGCGTAAGTATCTTCCTTCAAAGCTCGCTTCTCCATCGCCCTACCAATTTCGCGCGTCTGCTGAATAGAAATCTCCCGCAGAATCCGCACAATATCCTCGGCCGACTTGGCTACTAATATCTCGCGATCCGGTTCAAAGAACTCAGCAATTCCAGTCCACGAGTCTGTAATTAAACATGCACCGGCTCCGGCAGCTTCGAATACTCGAGTAGGGGGTGAGAACCCTACGTTTGCCATCGACTCGCGGTTGATATTCAGCACCATTCGTGCCGAACAGTTGATTCGATTGTGATCGCCGGTCCCGACGTGCCCAATCCATCGCACATTGTGCGGCAAGCTGCGGCTTCCCCACCCCTCGCCGCCAAGCACAAATGAGAGATCAGGTGCCAATTCAGCTGCCGCAAAAAAGAATTGCTCAACTCGTTTCTCCCGGTCAGGAAGGCGATGCCCCACAAAAGCCAAATCACACGCCGCCTCGGGATCCGGATCAACCGGATGATGCGTATTTGGATCGAGTCCGTTATAAATCGGAAAACAGTTCCGCGCTCCCAAGTCCAGGTAATGATCGACGACAGGAGGACCGCCCCCGTAAGTAAAGATGAAATCGTACTGAGGAATCAGGAAGCGAAAGGGATCTGCCGAGTCCGCTTCCACTCGCGCCAAAGTCGCAGGAGCATCGACATCCCAGAATGCTGCTTTGGTCCGACGCGTGCGGCATTTCAGGACTTCTGTCTCCAGCAGCTCGTCATCAGCACCGACACCGCTATGTTTGATGATCAAATCCGCATGGCAAGCCTCGGCCAGCAGATACCCCAAATCAGCAGGAGTTTGATAGATCCGAACGGTGGCATAATCGATTTGTCCCGCATCACGATTTTGCTGGCGTTTGTAAATATCGGGTTCCGCGAACGTAATGTCGTATCCGAGTCGATGCAGATTCTTATAGATTCCACGATAGTACGTCGCGGCCCCGTTCCAATAACACGAAGTAAGACTCGATCCGAATACGAACAGTTTCATCTCCCCAGTTCTCCGCATATCTCGACTAGCTCCTGCGCACGATGCGCACAGGTGTGCCGCTTCCTAATCGTCTCAAGACCGTTGTTCGCGAGCTGCTCCCGCGCAGTCTCATCCCGTAGTAAGTGCTGGATGGTAGCCGCCACGCTCCGCCGGTCAGGAACACACACGTAGTCCTCGCTGGGACGAAACAACTTTTCGCTATCAGTCCACGGCGAACAAATCAGCGGTGAACCGCAAGCCATGACTTCGAACATTCGAATTGTGGGTATGCCGCTCAAACCGTTCGCATAGAACTTCCGTGGAACGTGCAAACTTAAAACACTCCGCGCATAAACTCGCGGAGCTTCAAGGTTCGGCAAATACCCGCGATACTCGATCCCTGCCTGGTCCAGCTTCTTCAGTGCGGGTTCTGGATAGCGGACTCCATAAACAGCAATCTTCCGGTCCCGCATATTCAGAGCGGGACCAATGAGGAATTCCTCAAGTTCGCGACTACGCTCTTCGTCGCCCCAGTTTCCGACCCAGACAACATCGGCGTATTTTTCAGCGGGCAGTGGCTTGAAGTGGGCGATGTCTGCTGCTTCCTGAAAGTTCCACGTTCGTTCCACGCCGAAGCCATCTGCATAAATTCGGCGTATTGCCTCGCCAAAAGCCAGCACACCGTCGAAAAGATGAATCGGCATTCGCAGAATCTGCTTAGGATTTGTGTAAGCTCGGTGGTGGGTATCGTGAAAGAGCGCGACGAATCCCAGTTTCGATTTAAGAGACGTGATGGTCTCAACGATTTCAATGGGATTCCACTCATGCACAATTACGACACCCGCTTCGCGCAGTTCTCGTTCGGCAAACGCAGGAAAGCTGCTGTCGTTTCGATAGAAGCGAACGTCTAACAACGGAAAAGCTTGCCTAAATTGCCGTGTAGCGGCTTCTGCAAGGTCGTCTCCTTCTTGCCGAAGATTTGCCGCCGACCAGGAATTCTCCTCTTCGTAGCAACGAACCTCATGGCCTAGATTGACCAGCTCGTTAGCCAGTCCGCGTAGGAAATGCGCGTTGCCATGATTCCAATCTGAAATCCAAGAGTGCGCGAAGATGCGGAATTTCAGCCGTCCGCTCACGCAACCCTCGCCAGTGACATTACATTTTCGTAAATATGTTCGTATTGATAGACCGTCTTCTCCGTCGTGTACCGCTCGCATGCCCGTTCATACGCGCGATTCCCGCACCGTCGTCGTAAACCTTCGTCATCGGCCAGCTTTCGAATGACCACTGCCAAATCATCGGGGTCATTTCGCCGGAAGTAAATCGCGGCATCGCCCCAAATCTCGTGAAAAGTAGGAGTGTCATTCGCCACCAGAGCGCACCGCGATAACGCAGCTTCCAGCGGAGCCAATCCAAAAGGCTCGTAACAAGAAGTCGCCGCATAAATGGCAGCTCGGGAAAGCAATTGCCGCATCTGCTGCTGCGATTGCTCTCCGATGAAATGCACGTTTGTCGAAGCGGACTTCTCCGACCCCGAATCCGTTCTATGCGGATGGTCGAATGATCCAGCGACGTAACACGGCACAGCTTGCTCTCGTTTAAGAAGAAGTGAGACCTGCTTCCCTTCATCCCAAAGCCGTCCCGCTGTGAGAACGAAATTCTCCTTGGGACTAGCTGCTTCGAAGAGATCGGGATCGCGACCGTTATAAATAACCTGCGCAGCCCGCGGACTCGTGTAGTAGGTCCGGACTTGATCGAGCATCCACTGCGAAGGCGCGACCACCACATCGGTATAATCTAATCCGCGAGTAACAGTCTCGCGATACCAACGGATCCATGGACTCTCATCCGGCTCGCGCCCATGCACCGCAACCCACCAACTAACGACATCGCTATGCGCCACCACAACGCGCGGAATTCCCGGCGCCACATCGCTATAACAATATTGATTTAAATGCAGGATGTCGGGCTGAACTTCGCGGACAACCATCTCCAGGTAAGATCGTGATTCTTCAACATCGCGCTGCGCCACTTCCATCCATTCGAGGCGATAATCCGTGGGCCGGTAATCCAGATCCGCTAAACCCTCGGCCCACAAAATCTGATCCGGCTTAGGAAGTCTGCCAAAGCTCATCAGCGTCACTCTGTTCCCGCGCCCCAGCAGAGCCTTGACCAATTCTTGCGTGTACGTCCAAACACCACCAACCGTATCGGTTGTGATTAGTACGTGCATTCCAATTCCTCAATCGGAGTGGGCTGCTGTTCCTGGATGTCGCTGAATCCTTTTTGGCGAAAAGTCTCCGTGTAATATTCATGCGCCCGTTCCCATGCCCGATCGTCGGGAGCCCCAAAGACCTGCTGATAAAAAGGCGTTCCCGGATAAGGGAACATTGGCACCGGCTCGCTCACCCACACCCCATGCTTCTTAAGATTTTCCTGCCAGGCGCGAATCTGTCCGCGCTCGTCATGTTCTGTGAGAATCAGATTCGCCTGCACCCATGCGATCCGTTGCTTTGAATAAATGAGGAGTTCGGAAATCCGCTCTGTGGAAATTCGGCAATTCTTGTTCAGCTCATCTCGTCCTTTGTCGGTTATAGATTCAATCCCGCACTCCATCGAGATACAATGTGCGTCCGCCAAAAGATCGAGCGTTTGTTCATCCCATAAATCGATCCGTGTTTGCAGCCCAATGGTGATGGGAAGATGGCTCAACTCTCTTAACAACCGTTGCACATTCTTGCCCACTCCGAAAATCTCGTCGATCCAATAGATGTAATTCACCCCGCGCGCAATCAAGCGATCGACTTCCGCGAGCACCGCGTCCACATGCCGTTCGCGAAATTTGTTGCGGAATAGCGTCTTATTGCAGAACGAGCACGACCAAGGACACCCGCGCGCAAACTCCAGTTCTGCCCCGCGTCCCGAACCCGAGAACACATGGTGCCGGTGCTCATGCGCTTCAACGTTGTAATTGTCAAAGCGCAGGGCTCCCAATTTCTTCATGTCAGTTGCGCCAAGCGATGCACTCAAATGCTCCCCTGTCGCATCGCGCCAGCAACAACCATCAATTTCCGCCCATGGCCGCCATGCCAACTGCGGCAGAGTCTCATCCGGCTCTCCCCGCAGCGCAACATCGCACTTCAATTTGCGAAGAGTTGCCGACGGAGTCGCCGAAGCATGTGGCCCAATCGCTATCTTCACTGCATGACCATCCAGCTCAGCAAACCACCGCTGAGGAACTCGCAATTCCGGCGGAGGACAGCGCCAGAACAAGTAGGACGGAGCCGTGGGAATGACGAGAAAATCCGGATCAAAGCCCTGCAATCTTTTATTGACTTCGGAAGTGTTAAGTTTCTCGAGCTGCGCATCAACCAAAAGGGCCTCATGCCTAGAGGCTTGAATCTGATCGAACGCGAACAGCAGCTCCAGTGGATAATGCGGCTCCTGGCAGCCGAAGTAAGTCGATCCTTCAAAACTCCACGCAGGATTAACCAGTGCAAACTTCACGAAGCTGCTCCCGCAATAGTCTCCAGTGCACTGGCTACGTGCTCCGTTCGCGGATGCATTGGGTCGATAATTCTCTGATTTTCTTTCCACCACTCGTAAATGCTCTGGAGCGTCTCCAGTACATCCATCCGCGGCTCCCAGCCCGTGTGCTCGCGCAGCTTGGCTGAATTCGTGACATAGAACAACTGATCTCCGGGCCGGGCTTTCTGCGTTACGAATCGCAACCGCTTCCCGGTAAGCCCTTCAATGGCATCAATGATCTCCAGCAAAGAAACTGAGTTTCGCGCGCCGCCGCCTACGTTATAAATCTGCCCAGCGGTCTTTGTGCTGTGCGCCCGCACGCCTTCAAATGCACGCACCAGATCATCCACACAAAGGACATCTCGCACTTGCCGTCCATCGCCATAGATCGTTATCGGCCTGTCTTGCAGCGCTGAGTAGAGAAAGTGTGCAATCCATCCCTGGTCTTCATTGCCAAACTGGCGAGCGCCGGCTATGCACGACATACGGAAAACAACCGTGGGCACCCCAAACATTCGGCAGTAGTCACGCACATATTGATCCGCGGCGCCTTTCGAACAGCCATAGGGAGAATAGAAATCCAGCGGCTGCGATTCATCCACTCCTTCATCTCCATCGCAGCAATATCGCGTAGGCGTTTCCAGCACAGGCCGGGACGCGAGATGTCCATAAACCTTGTTGGTCGAAGTAAAAAGGACATGTGGTTGGCGGCCGCTTTTGCGCGCCGCTTCTAGAATGTTCAAGGTCCCGCCGACATTAACTTCAAAATCAAACCTTGGATCTTGGAGCGAGCTGGTCACTGCAACCTGGGCTGCGAAATGGTATATCTCAGACGCGGATTGCACCGCCTTCTGCACCATCATCGCGTCGCGAACGTCGCCGATCGTTATCTTCAGGCGATCGGAGTCTCTGGCCTCGTTCTGCAGCCACCTCAAATTCTGGTGCACGCCGCGCCGGGACAGGTTGTCGAATATATGGATCTTTGCATCCGTGTTCCTCAGGAGTCGATAGGCCCAATTGGAACCGATGAACCCCGCACCTCCAAAGATCAGCACAGAACCAAACGGCACTAACTTATTCATGACGGTCCCTAACAATCTCCCTTACGAATTTCATAATCCGTGGGCTTGGCCTATGCCACTAACCCGTGTACATTCAACCGCTCGACCGCTTCCTGCACATAGTCGTTTGCCTTCTGCGAGCTCAACCACTCCACCACTTCTTCCATGCCATCCTTTAGCTGGAACCGAGGCATGTATCCAAGCGCAGTTGAGATCGCCGAGATCTCGGCAAAACAGTGCCGGATGTCGCCAGCGCGATACTTCCCCGTAATGTCCAGCGGGATCGAAATCCCCAGAGCCCTACCGAGCTCAGTTGCTACATCACGGATCGTGACCGGCTTCCCAGATCCCACATTCAGCGCTTTCCCGTCCGCTGCCGAGCTTTCCATCGCCAACAAATTTGCCTGGACAACATCATGCACGCTGACAAAGTCTCGCATTTGAAAGCCATCCTCAAAAAGCAACGGCGAGTTCCCGTTCATAAGACGTGACGCGAAAATTGCCGCAACTCCCGTGTATGGATTCGATAGCGATTGACGCGTGCCATAAATATTGAAGTAACGCAGAGCGACGACCGGGATCCCATACGTGCGCCCAAACAGCAAAGCCATTTCTTCCTGATCTTTTTTCGAGAGCGCGTAGATGGATGTACACTGCAGCGGTTTGTCCTCGCTTGTCGGCAACGGAACAAGCGGTTCATCGCATTCCGGGCACAGAGTTTCCCACTGTTTTTCTTTTAATTGTTCCAACGCACGCGGCCCCGGCTCGAAGTCACCACATCTCGAACACGAATACTGGCCTTCGCCATAAATTGACATAGACGAGGCCAGCACGATTTTTTCTGGATAAGAATGCTTATCTAGAATGGCCTGCAAAATGTTCGCTGTGCCCTGATTATTAACCGCTGTGTAATCGGCAATCCGATACATTGACTGCCCCACACCCACAGCCGCAGCGAAGTGAAAAATTACATCTACTCCTCGAACCGCTTCCGACAACTGTGCAAGGTCGCGTACGTCCCCGTGAATGAACTCAGCATCTTTGGGAAGGTATTCAGGAATGCCGCTGGAGTGAACTTGCGGACTTAGATTGTCGTATAAACGAACCTCGTGGCCTTGCCTCAATAGAGCATCCGCAGTATGAGACCCAACGAAACCGGCTCCGCCGGTAATCAAAATCTTTTTCGCCTTCACTTAAGACTTGCTCCTATGCAAAATGCAGGCCCTCCGAATAACTACAAATGCTTAGTACCTTTGGGGTATTCCCGCGTGGACACGTGTTTTCTCATCTACAAACGTAACTTTGGATGAAGAGGTTTGTACTTGAGATGTCTAATAGAGGCGTTAATCGGTTATTTGGAGAGCGCAATCCGAACAGGACATCGGAGATCACAAGTAGAAATGTCGTCCCACCGCGAGGATGTTCGCTGGCGAACATTCAGCCAAGTCGAAGGATCCCTGCTCGTACGAAGCTCCCTTCCGCAACACAAAATATCAACCTCCCACTGAAATGAGCCCATCCATACTGGACGCCACCAAAGTTTCCGGCCTTGAAGCTTCGCTCGGCGCATATCGCTCGACTGTCCAGCGGGCAAAATCCGCGAAATCATCGGGCCGAAGCGGAGGGCTGGTATGGTGCGGTGCTCGGCCCAGGTGCTCGGGCGTGAAGCAAAGGGTAACCGTGCTGTCAAAACCTTCAAGGGCGTGCATTTGCCGATCAAACCAGACCTCAGCATTCGGGCGATAGGAATCAGCCCAGCTCAGGCCAGTGCGCAGACATTTGACGTTCAGCTTGCGCAACCATTCCGTAGCCAGGTCCAGCCGATGATCTTCGAAGTGAAACCACTGGCATATTCCCAAGCCCTCGGGAAAACTCCGGCTCGCCAGCTTCGGAGTGCCATCTTCGCGTAAAAGTCCCATGTAATAGTGGCGGTAGTACGCGCTGCCTTCCGCTTCCTTGTGTCGAGTAGTGGCTGTCCACGTGGCAGGCAGGTCGAACAAGCTATACCAGTGCACGCGCTCGACAAGCGGCAGCAACAATTCCGCCGTACGCTGAATTCCAAAAGCCTGCACCTCTTCCGCGCCGAACGAAGAAACTCCCGCTTCAGAGACCCATACTGGCTTGCTCGTGACCTGCTGAATCTCTTCCACCTTTCGAGGCCAGTCATGGATGCTCCAGTGATTCCAATCCAACGGAAAGCCATGAATTGAGACCACGTCCACCTCATCGATCACGCCCAAGCTAGTCAATAATCTGACAAAGTTAGGATCAACCGGCGACATTCCTCCGAGCACAATCTTCAGCTTCGGATTGACCTGCCGTATCGCCCGCGCCGCACTGATCACCATCTCGGCGAAAATTCTCCAATCGCAATCGAGGTTGAAATCCCAGTGGGAAAGATTGTTCGGCTCGTTCCATAGCATCACCGCTTCGATCATGCGTCTTCTCGCTTTGGAGGTCTTGATTCTTTACTGCCGTGAATGCGTCTTTCAAAAATTGTCGCGCTCGAACTTAGATCGTTCCGTCCAGTTCCATGTCTAGTATGTAGCGGCCATTGCGCGTAACCTCGCCAAGTGAACAGATCCATGTGTCCGATTCTGGGCGGGCTTTAATCTCAAGTCCAGAACTTCGCAACATGCCTTCTACCGCGGCGCGGTTCGGAATCCACCAGTTCGTGTAATCGTTGGAATAACTCTTCTCGATGAAATACATCGCGGGGAAATCGGGCTCGCGAAACACCTCCTCGTTCCAGAAGGAATAATTCTCATCCCAGTGGCGAACTTCGCGGGAGCCGCGTGTCATGGTTTGAAAAATTAGCGTGCCTCTTACTTTTTTAATGACTTTGTCGAGCGCAAACAACGGGTAGCGCAGGTGATAAAACACACCCATAAAAATCACGTAGTCAAACTGGCTTGGGATCTCGTCCACGGAATAGACCGAACGGTTTTCGAACTCAATGTCGAGGCCAAGTGTCTCAGCTGCGAAACGCGCCTGCCTTAGGTATCTTTCATCCACATCAATGCCCAGTACTCGTTCCGCCCCTCGTTGCTTCGCTTGAATGGAATAGAATCCGCCGTTGCAGCCAATATCAAGAACAGTTGCTCCCGTGAAATCCTGCGGGACCATTGCCTCAATTGATTTCCACTTGATGCTCGGAAAGTCCCCGAGAAAGTGATTCGGAGCCGTGGGAACCCCATGCAGATTCAGGTTGTGGAACCACTCCCCAAGCTCCGCGATTCGCGCCGCCAGGTTCGGATCCGGCGCACCCGGATGCGAAACGGTCTCTTCTTCGCGATGTGAAGCCTCAGAGATATATCCCATTGCTGTTCCCGGAAATGTATGTTCAAAGGATGCGATTGCTGGCTCTTCCGTTGTGTATACCCGCGTTATCGGGTGGAACGCTCCGAAGAGTCAGAAAAGAAGGGGTTTGCGGCTGCCTCCTGCAACCGCAAGCCTAAGAAGCTCATCCAATTGCCTCATGCTTGAGGACAGTCATGCCTGAGGAAAGCTCTATTCCGCCGGTCGCTTCCTCGGTTACTTCTTCCGAGCCGCCACCCCTCGAGGCCGATCAGGAGAAGCTTTACCGCGACGTGCTCGCGATTCTGAATGAGGAACGAATTCCCTACACGGTCGCTGGAGCGTTCGCCTTGCAGCAGTACACGGGTATTTGGAGGTTCACTAAAGATCTCGACATATTCCTCTGTGCGGATCATCAGGCAGCCGCACTGAAAGCTCTTGAGAAGCAAGGCTTTGATTGCGAAACTTGTGATCCCGTCTGGCTGGCCAAAGCGCATCGCGGAGACTACTTCGTCGATCTGATTACCGGCATGAGCAATGCTGTCATAGTCGTAGACCAATCTTGGATCGAGCGGGCAAATCCCGCAATCGTCCTTGGAATTCCCACGCGAATACTGGCGCCGGAAGAGCTTCTGGCTTCAAAGCTGTTCGTCGCCCGGCGCGAGCGCTTTGATGGGGCAGATATTGCCCACATCATTTACGGCACCAAGGGGAAAATCGATTGGAATCGAATTTTGCAACTCGTCGGGGATCATTGGGAAGTTTTGCTCTGGGCACTGATCCTTTTTCGTTACATCTATCCCGGTCAAACTGAATATGTGCCGTTGACTCTTTGGCAGGATTTGCTTTCCCGCTATATGCATACGGTTTCGAATCCTAATCCGAAGGCAAAGTTTCGCGGCAGCTTGATCGACGACAACATGTTTTCGATTGACGTAAAGGAATGGGGGCTGCCGGATATCGAAGAGCAATACCGCGCACGTAGAATCAGCCGCAAAGTCCCATGCTCGTGAACCTTACAAAATGAGAATAGCCGCAACAGCTGATTTGCACTTCACGCCTGCACGTTTGACCGGGCTGAAAGACCAACTCTACAAAGTACGTGACGAGGCCGACGTGCTCGTCCTCGCTGGCGATCTCACAAATTACGGTCAGCCCTCAGACATGGAACCGCTTTTGAATGTAATTGTTCGCTTGCGAATTCCAACTATTGCAGTACTCGGAAATCATGACTTTGAGAGCGCCCAGCAAGATGAACTCATGCGCATGATGACCGCCGAGGGCCTTAAAGTTCTCGACGGCAGCGCCTACGAGCGAGATGGCGTGGGATTTGCTGGAACAAAAGGCTTTGTTGGTGGTTTTGGGCGCGGAATGTTAACTGCTTTTGGTGAACCTGAAATCAAAACATTCGTCCGTGCCTCAATCGACGAAGCGTTGAAACTTGAACGTGCTATGTCGCAGTTGCGCTCAAAGAAGCGAGTGGTCGTACTGCATTACGCACCGATCGCCGCGACCGTCGAAGGCGAGGCTCCGGAAATTTTCCCTTTTATGGGAACATCGCGTTTGGCAGAGGTCGTTGATCGCCACGGAGCAGATCTAGTTATCCATGGGCACGCTCATCACGGCAAGACTGACGGTCGCACCACGGGAGGCGTTCCCGTTCACAACGTGGCCATCACCTTATTGCAGTCACAGAACCCGCCCGCGGTATACCGCATATTCGACGTATAGTCGCCGTACATATATTTCTGTACATATGCTGTAATCGCGTCCAGGAACCCTTAGGTGAGCACGAAGCAGTTTACAGCCCATTGGCATACCTCAAGAGCGTTCCTTGCCCACATGGCCCTGGCAATGTAGCCCCAAGCCATTCCGCGAACAGATTCGGGACGGAATCTAACCGTCCCGACGCCAAAATGCTGAAATTGCAATTTTGTACTTACACTCCCGTACGCTCAACTCTAAGACTAGATCAGCTCTCGCACTTTCTCTGAGACTGCGGTAAGCGCGATCTTACCGCGGTTCGGTTCGCCTCTCACCAGCGATTCGGTCAGATGGACTGCCTGATCCACGGTAACTTTTGCCGGCAGAGGTGGTTCGAGCGGATCAACCACCGCTTGCAAAATGGCCGGCCCGGGCGCGGCTAGGAATTGTTCCATCGTTGATCCACACTCAGCGGGATCATCGACGGTGAAACCGATTCCGCCGCAGGCATGTGCAAACTCTGCGAAATCAATCGGGTAAAGATCAACTCCATACTCGGGATTTCCCAAGAAGACCATTTGCTCCCACTTGATTTGTCCCAAAGTATTGTTCTTGATGATCACAACTTTGATTGGGAGCTGATACTTTACGGCGGTTACAAAATCCGCCATCAACATTGAGAAGCCGCCATCTCCAACAAAGGCGACAACCTGACGGCGGGGATACGCGATTTGGGCTCCGATAGCGTAGGGCAAACCGGGCGCCATGCTTGCCAGATTTCCAGAAAGCGAATGCATTTGTCCGCGTTGCGATTTGATTTGCCTCGCCCACCAAGTTGTAATCGTTCCGCTATCACACGTCGTTATCGCATTGCTGTGGAGACGTTTACCCAACTCCCACGCAACGACTTGCGGCTTCATTGGCTTATCGCGACGGGTCGCCCGCTTCTCCATGACTTGCCACCACTCCCGCATTCCCTTTTGCGCCTTTTCCAGAAAGCTTCGGTTCACGCTTCGCTTCAACATCGGTAGCAAGGCTTGCAATGTGCTGCGAGTATCGCCGACTAATCCGACTTCGACGGGAAAGCGCAAGCCAATGCGTTTTGGATCGCGATCGATTTGCACGCCTCTTGCCTGATCAGGCTTTGGCATGAATTCGATGTACGGAAACGAACTTCCCACGATCAGCAGTGTGTCGCATTCTTCCATTGCCTGTTGCGACGGGCGCGTGCCGAGAAGTCCAATGCCTCCAGTTGTATAGGGGCTGTCGTCGGCTACTGCAGCTTTGCCAAGCAGTGCCTTGATAATTGGCGCGCCGAGTCTTTCCGCTATTTGTTCCACTTCATCTCCGGCATGGAGCGCACCTCTCCCGGCAAGAATCGCTATCTTCTTTCCTGCGTTCAGGATCGCCGCCGCGGCTTGGAGTTGTGACTCGCGCGGAACTGGCGGCAAGGAAGCATACGCATCGGACGTATGATGTGGAACATTTCGCTTCGATCGCTGGCTGTCTTTGACGTCAGCCTCTTGAAAATCAACCGGGAAGGTAACGTGCGACACGGTTCGATATGCCAAAGCCGTCCGGCAGGCCAGATCGACTACATTTTCGACGTGAGTCGGACCCATAATCCTTTCGTCGTAATACGCAACGTCGTCAAAGAGTTTGTCGAGTGCCACATCTTGCTGCGTATAAGTTCCGATCAAGTCGTGGAATTGAAGTCCAGTGATCGCAAGCACGGGAGCTCCGTCCATTTTTGCGTCGTACAGACCGTTAAGCAGATGAATGCCGCCCGGCCCCGATGTCGCCAGGCAAACTCCCAGCCTTCCTGTGAACTTGGCGTAACCGCACGCCATAAAAGCCGCCGACTCTTCATGCCGCACCTGAACGAACCGGATCTTTTCCTGACGAATGCGCAACGCCTCCATGACGCCGTTGATTCCATCACCCGGGAGTCCGAAAACCACTTCTACTCCCCACTCGATCAGCCTTTCGACTAGTACGTCCGCAGCAGTCATTGCGATTCTCCTGAACTTTTCCGAAACAACTAAATCGCTTTGATGCAGGGTTCGGAAACCGGGCTTCAGGCTTCGGGCTTCAGGCTTCAGGCGGGGTCAGGCTTATGGACTCAAGCACCAAACCCAGACGCCTAAAGCCTGCAGCCTGGCGCCGGCTTTTTCTGGTACACAATGATTCCGAGTTGGATACAGCGTAGACCGGATGGGAGCTCACTGTGAGATGCCGTAAGTTGCTGGCATGGAGAGTGTGAGGTATGTGAGCGCACACTCGACATCCGGAGCACG
>JAOAPG010000028.1 GCA_025462785.1 Acidobacteriaceae bacterium | reverse complement strand
CGCAATATCTTTTCGCCCGTAACCTTCATGGTTTCCACGCGAACTACTTCGTCTCCCACCACTCGCACAAAGTCCACGTCCTTCGGTGGCTCCCCATATATCCAGTCTTCGTATTCAGTCTCGCCATTTTTCTCGCGAACCTTCTTCTCAGGTCGGCCCTTAGAATAGATCACCATCTCTCTATTCATCCCCACCAATACCTGATGGTTTTTGATGGCTTGTTGCGCGTTCGGAGGAAGAGTTTCTAGGTATGCCTCTACGGCGGACTTTGCATTAAAGTCAAAAACCGGGCGTAATAAATCCTTGAGCTGTTGCGGGCTCAAATCAGGCACGTAGTGATCAAAAGCGAGATCAACATAGGAACCGCGGGGATTTGCATTGCTGTCGCTCGGTCCGACCGGAGTCGCGGCTCCTCCCATGCCCAGCTGTACGTGTTGATACCACTTCTGCTTCTTGACCGGACCACCATTGATTTCAAAATGAATGCTGTTGTTCCTGATATCGATCGCTGTGATCTGAGCACGATCCCCGGGTTTCACCGCTGGCCCCCAAAGAGAAATCATTTGCTGCAAATCCTGGCCGCTCGGCGTGAGCTTGCCGTCTTTCAAGTACAGGCCTTTCTTACCCATGGGAAACGGACTGCGTATATAGACCAGTTCAGATTGGAAAGCATGAATCAAATCCATTCGCGTCTGCTTTGAAATATGAGAGGACGCCGATTGCTTGTCGCCTGGATTGCTATCGTTTGACTGGTCGTTCGGAATGGCTACAGCCACAAGGGAAATTAGGCTAAACGCAAGAAGTAATAGTGGGAGCGGATAACTCGAGGCGCAACGTGACTTCATACAAGAACCCCAGCCCGGTCTGAGCCATTATATCGCCTCTTAAAGGCTGAGAGCTGAAGACTTGATGCGGTCCTGGCAAGCTCTAAACACGTGATCTGCGCCTGAACTGGAGCCCTAAAACAAAGAGGCTCATCTGTCGATGAGCCTCTTGGCCGAATTAGCAACGCAACGGGGTTACTGAACGGTGAAGTTCAGGTTATCCAGAATCACCTCGTATGGCTGTTGGTACCTGTTTCCATCAATCTGGTAATTAATGGTTACACCGTACCAGTTCGTCGGAGTTGGCGAGTCATAGCGATTGATGTTCGCAGTATTCCCGTTCAACGTGATCGATTTAAACAACAAATGATTGTCACTGGTACGCTGTGCTTGCAGAATCAAGTGGTTCCAGGAATTGCTTATAGGATTGCAAGGAACTCCGCTGGGAACCCAATGCTGGGTCACATTGTTCCAAGTGTCCCACTCGTGACCTCCAGCGATTCGGCATTCATGTCCCCAAATAAACGACTTTCCCCCGAAGAATTGGTTGATGTCGAATTCCAGAGCCTGTGAAAGTTCAATGTTCCCAACGTAGAACCACACGTCATAAGTGAAGTTGTGCAGCGTGGGAACCAGAGTGTGATTGGTGTCGGGAAGCCCTTGAGAGGAAAAATCTCCAATCAGGTGATTATTCCAGAGCACATCGGAAAATACGGTCTGCCCGCCGATGTTGGTTTTGGTGGCGTTACCGCTCTTGGAAGGCGAACTCACGTGTGGGTCCCACCACCAAGTGGTCTGTGGACCGGTACTTACACAGGAACTGCAAATCCCGTATCCGGGAGGCAAAAGAGCATAGCCCGTCCATCCAGATTGGGCATGCAGGTTGGCAAAAGTCCGGCCCCCACCTCCACTACCGCCGACCGTGATCGTAATTGGCGTGGTGCTGGACCAGCCGCAGTTATCCCACTCTTGAACAACAGTTTGGTAAGTTCCGGGGTTAAGGGTTAACAGGGTGTTTAAGTTCGGTCCCTGGGTGACATAAGCCAGGATCCCGGCGGCTGTGTAGATTCCGGTTGCGGCGACTCCCTTCGGGCAGGCCGGCGAGCTTCCGGTCGCGACGTACTGTACTGTTGTGCTAACGGTTGCGCCGTTACTTGGGGCGGTGACTACCACTCCGGCGTATGCGGAAGTTGCCAAAGTAGCGCCGAGACACACGAGCAGACAGCATTCCCTAATGCTCATGAAGCATTTCTCCAGCTTGCTTGGTTATTGACGAAGTGACGCAGGAACAACGATTGAACGGAGTCTATGGAATATTGCTATTGAATCACAACACAAATCGTCACAACAATCACTCGGAAGTACATGTCACTGTAGGACTTCTAAGTGAAACGCCTTAGAGAGCTGGCTCTGGAAGCAAGCGACGTTGGTCCGGCAAACCCGCTGAAGGTGAAAGCCAAGCGTATATATTCCTAAGCATGTCCAAAGGTGAACAGAAGGTTGCGAGCGAAATCGAATCAGCACGCGCATTGTTTGAAATTCCCGACGACGTCACCTACCTCAATTGCGCCAACATGGCTCCGCAACTTCGATCCGTTACTCAAGCTGGCATCGAAGCGGTGAACAGAAAATCCGCTCCATGGAATCTGACCGGGCCAGAGTGGTTTTCCGGGGCTGAAGAACTCCGTACTGTGTGCGCCCAATTGTTGGGGGCGGATCCTGAGGGCATTGCACTCATACCCGCCGCTAGTTATGGGATCGCGATCGCGGCGGCAAATCTCGACGTAAGACGCGGGCAGTCAATCGTTCTGCTGGATCAGGAGTTCCCTTCCAACGTATATGCATGGCGCGAATTGGCCAAAAGACAGAGCGCGGAGATCAGGACCGTTCAACGGAGAGGCAACGAAACATGGACTGACGCACTGCTCCGGTCCATAGACAAGAAAACGGCAATTGTGGCGTTACCGCATTGCCATTGGACGGACGGTAGCGCGGTGGATTTAGTCCGCGTAAGTGAATGCGCTCGTTCAGTCGGAGCGGCGACCGCAATTGATGCCAGTCAATCGCTTGGCGCATGTCCACTTGATCTTGAGGTCGTTCAACCTGACTTCGTAGTAGCCGTTGGATACAAATGGTTACTCGGACCTTATGGCTTGGGATACATGTATGTTGCTCCAAAATGGCGGGATGGCGGCAAGCCGCTTGAATATTCCTGGCTGAGCCGTAGCGGTAGCGAAGATTTTTCCCAAATAACTTATCGCGAGGACTATCGGCCCGGTGCCCGGCGATTTGATATGGGAGAATTTCCGCAATTCGTGCTGGCGCCAATGGCAACCGCAGCGCTTAAGCAAATTCAGGCGTGGGGAGTAGATCAGATTTATCAATCATTGTCGGTGTTGACGGACTACATCTGCGAATGCGCCACCAAAAAGCGGTATTCGGTCTTACCGCGAACCGAACGTCTTGGGCATATGATTGGAATTCGGCTCCCCGGAGGAATTCCAGCCGGCTTGATGAAAAGACTTACCGAAGCGCAGATTTATGTGAGCCTACGAGGGGATGCGATTAGGGTGTCACCGCATCTCTACAACAGCCGTGCGGACATTGATCGATTGTTCGAGGCCCTACCCTAACGAAATAAAGCGCCGGCCGACTCCCTAACCAGCGCGGGTTTTGGCGCGTTTCTTCCATTGACACAAACCTTGGTTTCGGGCAGACTGCTCTCGTCTCTTCATCGACCGCTCCCAGGCCCCGAATACACGCGATTTTTCTTCAAGACAGGTTAGCGAAAAATGGCGAGCCGCCCTTTATCGGAATTTTCTCCCAAAGCAGCGGAAATCCTTGAAGCACTACGCCAGCAAATTGCAGAAGGTATCAACGAAGTTGACACGCTGCTTGGTCAAGTTGCCGAATCAGCGCAGGCCTTGACCGGCGCCACAGGATCGGCAATCGCCCTTCGCAACGGAAGCGAGATTCTTTGCCGTGTCCGCAGCGGCAACACCGCGCCGCCATTAGGCTCGCGTTTGGATGTGGATTCGGGAATTTCCGGTGAATGTCTTCTTACTGGGGAAGTATTGTGCTGCGAAGACACCGAAATCGATCTACGAGTGGATCGTGAAGTTTGCCGCTTGCTGGGGCTCAGATCAATGATTGTCGTTCCTGTGAGGGGCAAACGCAGAATTGCTGGTATCTTGGAGGTATTCTCCACGAATCCCTATGCTTTCACGACGGAGCATATCGATTTACTTAGAAGCCTCGCCGAAGTAGTCGAATCAGTTCGACGTAGGAAGTCTCTTAAGGAGCTTCCTGCCATAAGACATAGGAAAACACAGAGTAGTACAAGGACTGATTCTCCGTCGGAACAACACTCGGCAGATAGAACTTCGCGCAGGTTCGCCGCACCAGCAATTTTCGTTTCAAACGACCGATTCCGTTATTGGATAGCAGGCGGAGCAGTTGCATTACTATTGCTAGCTATTTTGATGGCAGTGAAGACGCTTCGCTCCGCCGAGAACAGGGAAGCCTCAAACTCGCGCAGCCAACCGCAAGCGCTAGCGTCCATATTACCCGGACCTCACTCTAGAGTTCATACGCAGGTCCATGGGAGCCGCCCGGCCGCGAGCGAACCGACTGGAGTGCAGAGAGCTTCGAAAGTAGATGTGCTATCACCCATCCGCAATGCCGCGTCCGCCAATTCAGCCCGTTTAAATCTTGGGGCAGCTGCTCAGAATCCCACTCAGTCTCCTAGTCCCGAACTTGAGTCCAACCAACTACCTGCTCTGCCGCCCCTTTCCACGCGATCGGCAGTGTCAGAGGCCCTGCTCGTCCCGCCAGCGACTCTGCCCAAAGCAGCTCCGCCTGTTTCGGAAGGGGTATCGGGGGGAGTACTAGAACATCAGGTGAGGCCTGTTTTTCCGCGTGAAGCAACCGTTCTACATCTGGAAGGCGACGTAGTCTTGCAGGCTACTATCACCAAAGCGGGGGACGTTCGCGATCCAAAACTACTCCGAGGAAGCGCAATTTTCGGACAGGCAGCCATGGCCGCCGTCAAGCAGTGGCACTACACGCCATACCGGCTCAACGGCGAGCCGATCGAAATGCACACGGAGATCACGGTTCGATTTAAGGCGAAGTAGCGAAGATGTGTTGAGGCAAACTTAGGAAATATTCAGCGCTCGCTTGATTGTGCCGCGCTCTTTCTGGATCTTGTCCTGCAGCAATGTAATCGCGTAAATCAACTGCTCTGGACGAGGCGGGCATCCCGGCACATAGATATCGACCGGGATCACTTGATTCACGCTCTGCACCAGCGCGTAGTTATTAAACACTCCACCGGATGTCGCGCATGCTCCCATT
>JAOAPG010000163.1 GCA_025462785.1 Acidobacteriaceae bacterium | reverse complement strand
TCACTCGACCATACTGGATTGTCAGCGCTCTTCTCGGCGAGAACACTCCATTTGTGCGCGGCGAAATCAAACAGCATCAGTTTTCGTTGGTCAAGCGGCATGGCCGCGAGATACTTTCCGTCGGGCGAGAGCCTAGGGCTAAAGAGTCCATCCGAACCCGGAACAGTCGAAAGAGACCTGTTCTCGAGGTCATAGGTATAGATTGCTTTCGGACTGGAATCTTCGCCCATGTACTCGGGCGAGCGCCCGAAGAATATTTTCTTGCCATCCTTTGACCAGCCGGGGTCGTCCTCATTCTCTGCTTCGTTGAGCAGCGTTTGCGGATTGCCGCCCTCTTCTGGAACGATGTAGATTTTCCACGGTTCGCCGGGTTTCTTGCCCATGAATGCGATTTTCTTGTCATCTCCTGACCAGCGCATCATGTAAACCCGCATCGGTGGCGAGGTCAGTTGCAGTCGCTCTCCGCCGTCCAGTTTGCTCTGCCAGAGGGAGCCATCAATGGAACTCACCCAGGCAACGCGTGTACCCTCGGAGGAAATCTCTGTGCGGGATGCCGTGGTGAGAGCGGGAAGGTAAGCGACAAATTGCTTAGCTGCGGAATCGTATTGCAACAAATGATTGCGGGAATGAGCGCCAATCACGAAGATTTTGTTGGGCTGGTGCGACGGTAACGGTGCGAGATACTTAAGCGGTCCCGCAGTGATTTGAAACGGCGTTGGGGATGGCAGCGAGAACGGATTTTGCGACTCTCGTAAAGCCCAAATATCACTTTGGCCATTTTGCGATGATTGGAAAATGTAATATTTTCCGTCGGCGGTCCAACTCCCGCAACATTCAGACGCAGGAGTGTTCCACTTCGGCAGCAGGGGACGAAGAGATTTTCCCTCCGATGTCATTTCCCACAGCGAAGTAGCGCGTGTCGCCGGATCGAGCATGGTGAAACGGATTAGCTTTTCGTCAGGCGAATAGCGCATCCAGAAAGCGCGTCCGCCGACCGCGGCAAGCTTCCGTGTTTCGCGTCCATCGTTAGACGCGAGAAAAATATCATGACCGGAAGCGTAGAGGATCGATTGTCCATCCGGCGCCCACACGGCGTCGTGGGCCGGGCCCGCGCTCACCCGGCTGGCCGCGCCTCCATTCGAGGGCGCGATCCATAAGGGCTCCTCAGATTTTGACCATGCATGTGACTGGATCAGAAAATGGGAGCCATCGGACGAAATATCGGCTAGAGAGGGGCGCTCTACTTCTGGCGGCATCGAGAGCGGATAACTTTCACCACCTGCCGGCGAGGACTGCGCTAGCGCAATATTTCCATCACGGATTTCCGAAAAATAAATTCGGGCACCGTCGGTGACCAGTCCAGAAAAGCTTTCAATTGAAATATCACCTGGGAAGACGCGGTCCGACCATGTAATCTGCGTAACCCGCACGGGTCGGGATGAAAAGGGTCCGGAGCCCTGCCAAACCGGCGCGATCAAGAAAAAGAGCAGGAATATGAGAAGCAGCCCACCCGCCGCAACCGACCCATATTTCCATGCTCGCGTCGCATTCCTACTGCGAGCCGCAGGACTCGTGAGATTGTTAGCTGTGATCCGAGATCCAGCAATTGGAGCCGTGACTAGCGTTGCAACATCGGAGGGGGCACTCGCGGCCGAGACGCCACCCTCCGGCGTAGCTTCAACTGCTGGGATTGAGGCAAGCGCGGTTCGCACAGCCCGATTGTCCGCGCCGGAATTGTCGATGACTTGGACGGGGGCAATAAAACGGTAACCTTTTCTTGCCAGGGTTTCGATGTATCGGGGACTTTCGGCAGAATCCCCGAGAGCTTCGCGTACTTTGTTGACTGCACTTCCGATGCTGTGGTCGAAATCAACAACCGTGGAGTCGTCCCAAATGCGTTGCTGCAATTCTTCGCGGGTGACCAGTTCTCCGGGGCGTTCGAGTAAGAGGGCCAGCAGCTTGAAGGGCAGACTCTGCAGACGAATCCGCATCCCGTGTTTGCGCAACTCGCCGCTGCGTAGATCTGCCTCGAATACGCCGAAGCGTACCCGATCCCATCGTAGATTCAATTCACTAATTCCGTACGCCTTAGGAGCCATCGGGAGGGAGCAATCCGTAACAAACGTTAACACACGTGTCATAATTCAATCAAAGAGAATGGCGACCTTGCGTGGTGGTTGAAAAGGCAACGGACAATTAAACCTAACTGACACCACCTCAGAAGGTTAGCTGATGAAAAATACTTGAAGAGCAGGGCATTGCCCTAAAGGCCCGATCTGTTATTTTCTTAAGGGCAGTGCCTTGAACTCAAAACGCGCGTCGGATCAACCGGATGGCGCGGACTGATACAAAGCGTCGGAAGGGTCTTACAAGCTTTGGCTGCAGGAAACATGAACTGGTGGGGCAGGCTGCACATACCAGGAAAACTTGACCGTTCACATTCACGCTTCGCCGTCGGTTTGCTGCTATTGGTTTGCAGTTGTCTTTCGCTAGCGGGAACGGCTAGGGACAGACCTATTAATAAAGATAGGCAGACTGACGCCAGTAATAATAATAGTAAAGATAGCCAGACATCACAGACCGTTACGCTCCGCGCCGTTCAGCTTGTGCAAGCGGGGCACACAGACGACGCCGTTCGTCTCCTGCGTGCTTTTCTCTCGACCCATCCTTCCCGGCTGGAGGCTCGACTTGTTCTGGCCGGGATCTACGCCCACTCCTCCCAGCCCGAAGACGCCGAAGAGCAATATCGCGAAGCCGTTCGCTGGCATCCATCCTCCAGCGCCGCCAAGTTGGCAATGGCCGAGTTCTACAATGTATCTGGCAAATTGACCGAGGCCGAGCGGGCGTTGCAGGTCGCGATTCAGATCACGCCGACGTTTGTCCCTGCTCGTCAACTACTGGCTTTAGTCCAGGCTCGGGAACATAAGTATGAAGAAGCCAAGCAGAATCTTGCAGCAGTGCCGGTGCCGTCCGAGACTGCCGCGCGAACCAAATATCTGCGTTTGTCGGCCTCAATTGAGTCTGGGCTAGGGGATGCTTCAGCCGCGGCTCGTGCGATGGAAGAGGTTCTGCGGCTAAGTCACGGAGATCACGAGGTACAACTAGCAACTGCTGTCGCCCAGGCTCAAGCAGCGAAATGGCAAGCCTGCCTGCAGAACGTCCGGCCTTTGTTCGCCGACCAGCCGAACGCGATCAATGGTTTGCTTCTCCTGCAGGCAGAACTCGGCGCCCGGCAGGATTTCCACACAACACTGAAAGCTCTTGATGCGCTGAAAATGGCTGACAGGGAGGAACTCGCAGTTCGCAGCCGGTCCGCTCAATTGCTGGCGGACTCGGATAAGCATATAGAAGCCGCAGAAGAACTTCAGCGGGCGACCGCAATATCCGGAAGCGGAGCCGACTTGCTCTATGACTTGGCGGTTGAGCAGTACCGATCGGGACAGCTGGACACCGCGCTCGCGAACGTCGGACAACTGCAACGGAGCAGCGACTCGGCGGAGCTGGAAGATCTATCGGGAGACATTCAAGAAGAACGGAAGGACTACCTGGCTGCCGTTCACGCTTACCAAGCGGCAGTGGCGCTTGCGCCCAATCAAGAGCGCTACCGCCTGGCACTTGGGGCCGAACTTCTGCGCCACCAAAACTACGAACCCGCGGCGCTCGTTTTTGAGCAAGCTGCGAGTCTGTTCCCTAAGTCGGCCCAGGCGCTGATCGGGCTCGGGATGGCACAGTTCTTCCAACAACTCTACGACGAGAGCGTCTCGTCTTTTCTGCGTGCTGTCAACGTTCGCGATGCACATAGCGAAGCGATCGAGTACCTAGGAATGACACAACTGAGAGCGGTCGAGGGTCCCAAGCCGGACGTGGTAAAGCAAATTTGCAGCTATGCCGACGAGCATAGCAATGAAACCTCGGCTTTGGTCTGGTGCGGGGCGCTCATGTTCAGACGGGCTTTTATGTCCGGAGAAGCGTCTAGCCTGCCCGAGGTCATCCAAAGACTAGGCGTCGCCACTCGAGCCGCACCGCAGAGCGCGGCTGCCACTTGCGCGTTAGGCAATGCCCTGGCCTGGAAGCAAGATTGGTCCGGCTCGCGGATCTGGCTGGAAAGCTGTGTCCATCTCGATCCTGACTCCGCCGAAGACCACAATCATCTTCGGCGAGTGTATCTTCAACTGGGACGCAATGATCTGGCGAAGCAGCAGGCAGAATTGACAGTGAAAGCGCACGGCGAACAAGACGTGCGTGAGTCCTTGTCGAAAAAGTTTTCCTACCAGATCATGAGTCAGCCCTGAGCAATTTCCACACTATTCTGTCCTTGCTTCTATGTACGTCGTCCGAGAGCTTGATCATATCCAGAATTGCGAACAGCAACCTGCCGGATCTATGAGTTTTCATTTCGCTTCCCTAGCGGTACAAAAAGGATTTTGCTTTACTTTCCTCGGCTGTTTGGACGATTGGGTGAGCTGCCCTGTCTGGCGGGCCTCAGCGGGATGATGTCGGCTGATAAGTCGTTTAGTTCTAATCACATGACTGATGATATTAACTTTAAAAACAGCTGACGGCTGGAGTATTGCAACTTAGAGGAGCAACTCTGTAAAGTTCGACCTTCGGTTGGGGCAGAGCGGTACGACGTGAACTTGCCGTTCCTGCCCGTTTGGCTGTTCACAAGAGAATCCGATCTTGAAACTAGATCCAGCCGAGCATTGCGAATCTGTATTCGATTTTAGGCAAAGGTATTGGTGAAGACGAAATGCGTTTCCAGGAGGGCAGATTGAAAGTGCGCGTGTTGGTCGTTCTCGTAACTTTGTGTTTGTCGTCGCTTTTTGCCGCAGCACAAATCGACACTGGATCAATCGTTGGTACCGTGACCGATCCAACCGGCGCAGTTCTGGTGGGTGCAACAATTACTGTTACCAATCAGAAGACAGGCGTAGCGGTTACCGCCACGACCAACAATGACGGCCAATATCAGGTGACAGCGCTGATCCCTGGCACATACAGCGTAAAGGCCACGGCGACTGACATGGCCGCCCAAGCCTTCGATGCGGTCGAAATTCACGTGCAGTCCAGGCCCGCGCTGAACTTTCGGTTATCGGTTGGAAAAATTAATAGTGTAGTGACTGTGAATTCTACTGCGGCATTGCTGCAGACGCAATCGGCGGAACTCGGCGGTGTGGTGAATACTAAAACTATCAATGATCTTCCTTTGAATGGCCGCGTCTACGCACAATTAGCACTACTAGTGCCCGGCGTCGGGAAGTATTATTCCGGCCCGAATGAAACCGCGGACCGGTTCACCGTCAACGGGAACTCCGAGCTCCAGAACTATTTCGCTCTTGATGGCATCGACAACAACTCAGGGTCGACCAACCTGCAGGAGAACACCGTGCAAGCGGTACAGCCGCCGCCGGATGCTCTGCAGGAGTTCATGGTGCAGACCCGAACTTACTCGGCGGAGTTTGGCGCCGCGGCGGGCGGAGTGGTGAACGTGTCCACCAAATCGGGCACCAATCAATTTCACGGAGACCTGTGGGAGTTTCTGCGCAACGATAAGCTCGATGCCAATACCTATTTCAACAATCTGAACGGTGTTTCTCGAGGCCACTTTACCCAGAATCAATATGGCGGTACGGTCGGAGGTCCGATACTACGCAACCGCACCTTCTTCTTCGCCGATTTCCAGGGCTTTAGCAGCCGGACTGCTACTACCGAGAACT
>JAOAPG010000157.1 GCA_025462785.1 Acidobacteriaceae bacterium | reverse complement strand
CAAAAGAAGGGTCGGCTCGAATTGGCGAACGGCGGAGTCGTTTTCCTCGATGAGATTGGCGAGCTCGCACCTAGTGTTCAGGTGAAACTTCTCAGGGTGCTTCAGGAACGTGAGTTCGAACGGGTTGGAGGCACGCGTTCCCTCCCACTCGATATAAGACTTATCGCAGCCACTAACAAAGATTTAGAACAGGAAATTAAGAATGGTGGCTTCCGCCAGGACCTTTATTACCGCCTGAACGTGATGTCCATGGTGATGCCCGCGCTGCGCGAAAGGCCCGAGGACATTCCTGCTCTCGTCGAATATTTCGTTTCTAAATACAGCAGCCGCTGCCAGGTAAAGCCTAAGAGAATCTCTCGCGAAGCAATGGCCTGCCTCATGAACTACGATTGGCCCGGAAATGTGCGGGAACTGGAGAACGCAATTGAACGGGCGCTGGTTTTGGGTTTTTCCGAAACGGTGCGTCCTGAAGATTTGCCTGAATCTATTCTGGAGAAAGATCCCCCGATCGGTATAACCGCCGCTCGCTATCACACGTCCGTCAAGGAAAACAAAAGGCAATTGATCATCAATGCGATGCACGAGGCGCGTGGGAATTACACGGAGGCTGCACGAATCCTAGGGGTTCATCCAAATTATCTACATCGGCTCATTAAGAATTTGGAGATGAAGGAGTCGCTGCGTCCCTTTACGAGCGGCTCAAGTGGCAAGGAAAGATTGTCTGGCTCGGCGCTCTGAGCTTCCTGGCTGGATGGCAATTCGAACTGCCGCCTAAGGCAGCTTGAGACTCAGCAATATCGCCGGACTCAAGTAAACGCCCTGCCAACGCACCGCAATGTGCAAGTGCGGACCTGATGCCCTCCCGGTTCCTCCACTCAACCCGATCACCTGACCGCGTTCTACACGATCTCCTTCTTTGACCTTCAATTCAGAGAAATGCAAGTACAAGGTCATGAGTCCCTGGCCATGATCGATTACGACGCAGTTGCCCTCGAAAAACATAAATCTTGCAAGCACCACGGTCCCACTATTAAGAGCAGCAACCGGCGTTCCGGTGGGAACCGCGAAGTCGAGCCCCTGATGCCTTCCTTGCACGGCGCCATTGAACTTTCGTTGGGTACCGAAGACGTCAGAGATGCGGGCATTCACCGGGGGAAGGAAATTCCCCGACCATTCGCGTTCAGCAGTAACCCGGGAAAAAATCTCCTGTTTGACGACTTTATCCTCTGCGGTCTCCTTCAACTGTTCGGGGCTGGGCTCGGTGTATTGTTTAGCCACAGTGACCGCAATGCTGGGATAGATTGCGCCCTTTATGGCAATTCTCTTTTCGAAAGCCACATCCTTACCGCGAGCCGTGATTCCGTTCAGTTGCAGAGAATATGTACCTGGCTTGGTCTCGAGACTAACCCCGCCAATGCCGTACCAGGTTTTGCTTTTCGGATCGAAGGAAAAGAAGACGTCGTGTTCAAGCCACTTCGCGGAGAGCGACTGTAGTTTAGCGGGAGGCACGACTTGAAACATAACGGGGGATCCATTCACTAATTTTGTGGGTTGCCAGCGGATCGCCCATTTTGTCGAGTCAATTGTTGGGGGAGTGGCGGCTCTTGCAGGCACAAAAAAGCCACTCATCCCCATGAAAGCGAAAGTTGAAAGAGATATCCTGGCGAAAATTCTCATTTTTTCGGTTGAGTCCGTAAACTAATCCAGCGTAGCACTATCTGCGAAACGTTTTCGTCCCACTGTGCTAGTATTTTTGCGGTTCAATTGAGGAAGCAAAGCCTCGGACAACTTAGGACGCATCCCAACACTGGAAAACATCATCATAGCGGGAGCCAATGAAAGACACTCTCGGAGTTCTCTTAGCTGGAGGTGCAGGCGAGCGACTCTATCCTCTTACCCGTGATCGCGCGAAGCCGGCCGTAACGTTCGGTGGCATTTACCGCATCATTGACATCACGCTGTCCAACTGCATTAACTCTGACCTCCGCCGCGTTTATATTCTGACCCAATACAAAGCTCTCTCCTTGAACCGCCACATTCGCGAAGGATGGAACATCATGGGCAATGAAATGGGTGAGTTTATAGAAGTGCTGCCGCCCATGAAGCGAGTAAGCGAACAGTGGTATCAGGGAACAGCAGACGCGGTATATCAGAATATTTACTCCATTGGCTCCGAACAGCCCCGGCATGTGCTCATCCTCTCCGGCGATCACATTTACAAGATGAATTACGGCAGGATGCTCAAACAACACAACGAGTCTGGCGCCGACGTGACGCTCGCGACTATTCAAATCGATCCTGATGAAGTTTATCGTTTCGGAGTGATCGATGTGGACCGCGACAACCGCGTGATTGGTTTTTTGGAGAAGCCCAAAGAAACTGATCTTCGGTCACCTTACAATCCCGAAAAAGTTTCAGCCTCAATGGGCATCTACATCTTCAACACAGATGTGCTGATCCCAGTTCTTCTGAAGGACGCTGAAGATCCGAACTCCAGCCACGACTTTGGCAAAGATATTTTGCCGAAAATGGTCGATGACTACCGGGTGTACTCCTTCGACTTCGTCGATGAAAACAAGAAAGAAGCACTCTACTGGCGCGATGTGGGAACGCTCGAGGCCTATTACGAAGCGAACATGGACATCGTTTCGGTTTCGCCCGTGTTCAATTTATATGATGCGGACTGGCCGATCCGCACTCACCAGCGGCAGTATCCGCCAGCCAAGTTCGTCTTTAACGAACCAGGACGAACTGGACAAGCCATGGATTCCATCGTGTCCGCGGGGTGCATTGTCTCCGGCAGTTGCGTAAAGAACAGCGTGCTCTCGCCGGATGTTCGAGTGAATTCGTATAGCGAGGTCGATTCCAGTATTCTCTTTTCTCACGTCAACGTCGGACGTCACTGCCGAATCCGCAATGCCATTCTCGATCGCGACGTTCACGTTCCGGAAGGAACGACGATCGGTTACGATGTCGAAGCCGACCGCCAGAGATACTTCGTGACCGACAGTGGTATCACGGTCGTCACTCGCGACTATTCCCTGTTCGAAAATCCCGTGAACGTGGATTACTTCACCAGCGAATAAGGTTGTTAGCCGCTGCAGCTTCGCATTCATACTCAAATGCTCCAGCAAGTCCTATCCAGCGACCCCTCGTCTTTGGCGCTACCAAACCCTGCACTGCGGCTCGTGAACCATAGGCTGTCCCTTCTTGCAGCCGAATGCTTGATCGAACTCCGGCATATTTGACAAAGGCCGGTTCACGCGGAAGCGTGGCAGTGAGTGCGGGTTGGTAATGACCTGATTGCGCGCGGCTTCCGGCCGGTCGTCGGAACACCAACTGAAACTATAAGCAAGGAAAAACCGCCGGCGCGCTGTAAGCCCATCGGGCTCCGGCTGATCAAGCGACTTTCCTTGCGCTTTATAGATGTTTTCAAGAGCCAGCATCGCCAGATGTATTCCCCCGTTATCCGCCGTATCCTCGCCAGCGGTGAGTTTTCCGTTTTGCTTTACTCCGTACTCGGGGATCTCCTGCGAGTATTCGTCCACTATGCACTTATCTATCTCGTCATAGCGCTTCGCGTCCTCGGCTGTCCACCAATCGCGCAAGTTGCCTTTCTCGTCGAACTTGCGTCCTTGGTCATCGAAACCATGAATCGTTTCGTGTCCCATGATCATCCCAATTGCCCCGAAGTTCGAAGCGTCATCCGTCGTTCCACTGAAAAATGGACGCTGCAAAATGCCAGCGGGGAAATTGATGGTATTCATCTGCGGATCTTCATACGCGTTGATGGTCGGCGGAGTCATGTCCCATTCTGTACGGTCCACGGGTTTGCCAATCTTTTGAATTTGCCGATGAGCTTCAAAAGCATTCGCCGCATTCATGTTCGCCAAATAATTATCGGGAAGGATCTTCACCGAGCTGTAATCACGCCACTTGTCGGGATACCCTATTTTCTGCAACGTAGCATCCTGCTTGATGAGCGCCTCTTTCTTTGTCGCTTCGTTCATCCAATCCAGTTGCTTGATCTCATCCGCCAGTGTCTCGCGAATCTTGCTGACCAATTCATTGGCTCGTGCCTTGCTCGCAGGTGGAAATGCGACGTTTACGTAAGCTTGTCCAAGTGCTTCACCCAAGTAGCGGTCCGCCGAGCCCACACATCTCCTCCATCGTGGGAGCATCTGCGGAGTGCCAGAAAGCGCGGTCCCAAAGAAGGCGAAGTTTTCTTTTTCGAAATCATCGCCAAGATAAGAGGCGGCGCGATGGATCGTCCACCAGCGCAGGTAAGTCCGCCAATCCTCTTCTGATCGAGTCTTGATCTGCTGTTCTACTGCGTCCAGAAATCCGGGCGTAGTCACAATGTAAAAAGGAACGCTCGGTGCGCCGACCAGCCTGAAGTATTCGTCCCATCCAAAATCAGGTACAGCGTTTTTGAGTTGTTGCAAGGTTCGTTTGTTGTATATCTTTTCAGGATCGCGTCGTGTGACGTTATCCATGGATGCTCTGGCGAATGCGGTCTCTATTTCCGTAACCGTCTTCGATTCGGAAGCTGCGCGATCAGACGGATCACCTGCCAACTCAAACATCTTCTGTACATGTTGCAAATATTTTGCGCGCAAATCTTTGAACCGGTCAGAATCGCGGAGATAATAATCCAGTGACGGCAGCGCCATACCACCCTGGTCAAGCCCGGCGACCATCTGTGTCGCATCCTTCAAATCTTGTGACGGCCCAAATCCAAACACTGGAGACTTCGTGCTGTTGTCATCGCCCTCCCATGCCGCGGGAAAGTTCAAGTGTAAATACGCCAGCACGCGGGGCAAGTCTCGCTTGGATTTAAAAGAAGCAATCTCGTCTAGATGTGGTTGGAGCCACGATTTCTCGTTGGCGTTGCGCCCGGATTCGTCCATGCAACTTTGCCAGTAGTCTCCAATCTGGCGTTCGCTGCCAGTCGCCTCTTTATTCGCACTCGCGGCTTCGAGTGTGTTTCGAAGAATCGTCTGGTTGTAAAGGAACAATGGGTGTGCCGTGGAATTGCTCGCCATATCCGAAGGAATGGGATGCGAGGCAATCCATTTGGAGCAGGTGTATTGATAAAAATCAGTGCAGGGATCTTTGCTTTTATCCACTAGCGAGGGCTCGAATTTTTCGAGCTTCGGCAATTCTCCTGCGCTGGTTTCCTTTGTAACTGCTGGAGTATTTTTCGCCGCATTAGGACTTGTTACTTGAGCAAGAGCTAAAACAGAAGGAAGTAGCATGCAAAAGCAAACTGCAAACCAGCGTCGCATATTCACCTCAGAAAGTGGGAGAAACTTAGCAGACCGAGATTCTACATGCAGAGTAACTGGCTAGCAAAGCGAGACGTGCATCGCAGGCAAGAGTAGTTGAAGCGAGGCTATTCAGTTTGATTTGTTTCGCTCAGAGTAGTTCCGTCTAATATGCTACGTACTTGCGCGGTCAAAGCATTCAAGGAGAATGGTTTTTGCAGAATTGGCGCATCCATCTCTATATCCAGCTCTGAAACCTCCGCATAGCCAGACATGTACAACACTTTGGCGTTGGGCCGAAGCTTACTCAGGATGGATACTAGTTCCCGTCCGCCCATGTTCGGCATCATTAAATCCGTTAGCACCAGGTGAATGGGACTCTTGTATTCTTTCGCCATTCGAACTGCCTCTTCGCCATCTGCTGCGGGTAATATGGTGTAACCCGCCCGTTTCAAAGCTTCGGTCAACATATCGCGAATTCCAGACTGATCCTCGACCAGCAATACAGTTTCAGTTCCTATAGTCGGTTTCGCAGGAAATGAAGGCTCAGGATGCTTGCAAGAGTCTTCCTCAACCTGAGGAAGATAAATTTCAAAGGTGGAACCGCGCCCAACTTCGCTATAGACGGCGATGGAGCCGCCGCTCTGTTTTACGACACCATAGACCATCGACAATCCCAACCCAGTGCCTTTGTCCGGTTGTTTAGTGGTGAAGAAGGGCTCGAAAATGTGCGCTTGCGTCTTTGTGTCCATTCCGCACCCGGTATCGGTTACGGCCAATCTCACGTATTTTCCAGCCGGGATTGAACCATGCTTCCACAATTTACGTTGTTCTAGGTCTGCATTTTCCGCAGCGACGGTCAGCGTTCCTCCCTGTGGCATCGCATCTCTCGCATTCACTGCCAAGTTCAACATGACCTGCTCAATCTGTGCCGGATCGATCTTAACTTTGGCCAGAGAAGGCACGCATTTAACTTTCAGCTGAATGTTTTCCGCGAGCAGCCGAGACAGCATCGTGCCCACTTCCGCGAGCACCGGTTCTAAATCCAGAACCCTCGGCTGCAGGAACTGCTTACGGCTGAAAGCAAGTAATTGCGCGGTTAACGAAGCAGCCCTGCCGACAGCCTTTTGGATTTCGATTGCGTCCGCATACGCCGGATCATCTGGCGACAGTTTCCTTTGAATGCTGTCATTGTGAGCCTGTACCAGCATCAATAAATTATTGAAATCGTGCGCGACTCCGCCCGCCAGTTGCCCCACGGCTTCCATCTTCTGTGCCTGCCGAAACTGTTCTTCCAGGTGCTTTTGTTCCGTGATGTCGTACAACACTCCCTGCATAAGTGTTACTTTTGAATCCAGAGTATCGAGAATCACCGCTTCATCACGAAACCAAAGCACTGTACCGTCGCGAGCAACCATCCGGTATTCAGCCTTGTACATCTCTCCTGTTTCCTTAACCTTTTGTTCTGCTGCCAAGGCGATTTCCTGATCATCCTTGTGGACGCGAGTCAGCCAGTGTGTAGGCTCCGCAACCCACTCCGCAGGAGAAAAGCCGAGGATAGATTGAATTTGTGGACTCACATAATGCCAAGGTCCCTCGGCGCCAACTTCCGCAATGTAGGTGATCGCTGGCAACCTCTCCACCAACGCGCGGTAGCGAGTTTCGGCAGCATGTAGATCCGCCTTGGCACGATCGCGTTCGATTGCAATGGCAGCAAGATGGGTAGCCCGTTCGATAAGCTGTAGCTGCTGCGTATCAGGACTGCGAGCTTCCCTGTAGTAAATAGCGAATGTACCGAGAACCTTGTCTTCATGCGAAAGCATGGGCATGGACCAGCAGGCTCGTAATCCATGAGTTCCCGCTAGATCACGATAATCCGCCCAAAGGGAATCGCTCTGAATATCCGAGACTATGACAGGTTTCCGGAGAAAAGCGGCGGTTCCGCAAGAACCGACTGCGGGGCCGATCTGGACCCCATCAATGGCTTCACTGTAAGCTCTCGGCAAACTCGGGGCAGCGCCCTGCCGAAGAGTTTTTCCATCCGCATCCAGCAGCAGCACAGAGCAAAGTAAGCCCGGATCTTGCTGCTCAATACTTCTGCAAAGCATGTTGAGCACATCGGAAAGCGGCTCCTGCGCCATGATCATTCGCAGAATCGGTTTGTCGAGCAGCAGAACCGCTGAAAAACTTTGCTCTTCGGGGATCCTCACCTTCTGAACTGCCGTAGACATGGTGCTCGCTTTCATGGCCCAAATGCCGAAAAGTGGCCGGGGCCGCTTCCTCCCGGCAAAGTTCCTCATTATGAATCGTTTGTAAGTGAACCAAGTAGTTACCAGAGTAATCAGGGATCTCCCAAAATGGGGCATTACCACAGCCCTCAAGTGCTTTTGCGAAAAAGGTGGATTTTGCCTTCGGTAAATTCCAAGAAAACGCGCTTGAATCCGGAGCTCTCCCGCTCACTGCTACAATGCCTAATTTCTAGTTCAAGAACTTTTGGTTCCGGTAATACGTATCTCATTGTGTGCTGGATAGGGTGTGCTGAAGTGCGGTTTACTGAATAACGTGCGGTGGATAGAGCTTGGGGTCTCAGTCCAAAAGCTCTGATCCGGCTTGGAAATCGGCAACAACAAGCCTCAAAACCTAGTTCCGGGGAGTGATCGTTGGAAGACGCCCAGCTGGCTGCCATGCTCGTCCGTCGCTGTGTTGCTGGCGACGCGGCCGCCTGGGAGGAGATCGCGCAACGATATCACCGGCGCATCTACAACATCTGTTATCGCTTCGTAGGTTCCGCCGATGACGCACAAGATCTCACGCAAGAAGTCTTCATCAAGATGTATCGCACCCTGAAATCCTACGATCTTGAACGTGGCGCGTTCATGACATGGGTCACTACCATCACGCGAAATCTACTGGTCGACCACTTCCGCAAGAGTAAGCAGGATCGAATGACGGAGTCTCTCGACACGGCCGCCTCGGAGCACGAAGACGGCATGCCTCTAAGCGAACGGATACCGGACAAAGCTCAGCCGCCGGATGCACAGGTGCAGAGCCGGGAGGTCGGCCAAACGGTTCATGGGGCGCTGCAGAAGCTATCCCCGGAACTGCGGGAAGCGGTCATTTTACGGGACTTGCAGGACATGGACTACAAGGAAATTGCTACGGTATTGAAGGTACCGGAGGGCACAGTGAAATCCAGAATAAACCGCGGGCGAGCGGAACTTGCACGCCTGCTACAACGTACATATAAGCAGGTAATGTAATATGTCAGGCCAACCCAAAAACGGCATGCAATGCGCTGAATTCGATGCCCTCCTGAGCGACGCTTTGGATGGAAATCTGAGCGGCCAGAAGTTCGATAACTTTCAGTCTCACTCACGGTCGTGTGCGGTCTGTGGACCGCTCATGGCGGAAGCTGAGGCCGGCAGACGCTACTTGAAGTCCTTGGAGCCGGTTGAAGCACCCCCTCATTTGCTGGAGAACATTCTGGTGGCGACCAGCGGCATTGACAGCTTCCGCTTGGCATCGGCCGCAAGAGCTGGCGGGCAGATTTCGTCGGTCGGAGACACCTGGTTCGATCGCTTGCAAGAGTGGGCCGGAACGCTGGTTAGTCCCGTCATCGCTGTGGCACGCCAGCCGCGATTCGCAATGTCCTTCGGAATGGCCTTTTTCTCGCTTTCCATTTCGCTCAGCTTGGCCGGGGTGAAATTGAGCAATGTGCGACATGCCGATCTGCGGCCTAGCGCCATTAAGCGCACGTACTACGAGACCTCCGGCAGAGTGGTGAAGTACTACGAGAATATTCGCTTCGTGTACGAAATTGAATCGCGAGTGCGGGAGTTCAAGCGTGCCACTACGCCCGCTGAACCAGCTCCGCAAGATCAAGACAAAGGTAAGAGCCCTAAGAACAATAGCAGCGAGCATCAAGAGCAAAATCAGCAACGCAACTACAGCCAGGGGGAGAACCAGCCCATGCTTGCTTCTTCCCCGAATGATCCGCCTGTAGTGATGTCGATGGACACCAACAGGAGGTATTCATGAATTGTGCCAACCATCCCAATAATCCGGCAGTCGCGTACTGCCGGACTTGCGGAAAACCACTTTGCGGGTCTTGCACTCGCGAAGTGCAAGGAGTTGTCTATTGCGAGCAGTGCCTTGCCGAAAGAATGGGACATCCGGTGACACCGCCGCAGCCTGCAGGATTTGCTCCCCAAAATCCAGCACCAGCCATGTCAGGCGCAGGTCCACATCCCGCCGTAGCGGGTATTCTTGCCGGCTTCTTCCCTTTCGGTGTAGGGGCTGTGTACACAGGACAGTACGCAAAGGGCTTGGCACACCTTGTGACTTTCACTTTGCTGGTATGGGGCGAAAGTTTTATTCACAATGGCGGCCTGAACACCATTCTGGGGCTTGGCCTCGCATTCTTCTACGTCTATCAGATCATCGATGCGGTGCGATCAGCGCACGCGATCCGCATGGGGCAGCCGCCTCCTGACCCATTCGGCCTGGCTCAAGCCTTCGGAGCCACCGAGATCTTTCATGAAAGAAGCGCGACCATCAGACCGGAAACAGTTGGCCAGACCTCTTTCGCGAACACGCCCCCCCCCGCTCCGAGCAGCAAGGTGCCGACCGCTGCTGTGGTCCTCATAGCATTGGGATTTCTTTTCCTCCTCCACACAACCGACCTGTGGTACTTCAACATTGACCGCCTGTGGCCGCTGATCCTCATCGGTTTAGGAGCGTGGCTTTTTTACCGGAAAATTAGCAACCCCACGGGATTTCGTCGAGACGGCCGCCCCTATGGAACGCGAGGCTTGATTGGACCCGCAGTACTGATGACGGTCGGAGTCCTCTCGCTGCTCGAAAGCTACAATGGTCCAGGGTGGGATCGGACGTGGCCCCTATTGTTGCTGGTGATTGGCGTGGTTAAGCTGCTCGACCGCAATGCTCCGCCACCGGTCCAAACCATCCCGCCCGGGCCACCGCCACTTGTTCCGCCGACCACAGGTGTACCAACGGACGCCCCGCCTTCGAGTGAGGTGAATCGTGGCTAGCCCTACTCCCATTCCCCCGCTACGGCCGCAGCGGTCCTTTGCAGGCCCTGTCGTGCTCATCATCCTGGGAATTGTCTTTCTGTTGGGAACAATGGGCAGGCTGAGTTGGGGACCTTTGGCTCACACCTTCGCTCACTACTGGCCGCTCCTCCTGATCCTCTGGGGAGTGATTAAGTTAGTTGAGTATCAGCAAGCCCAACGGCAAGGAACCCGGGTCCCAGGCGTAGGTGTAGGCGGAGTGTTCCTGGTGATCTTCCTAATTGCAATCGGTCTGGCCGCGACGCAAGCATCCCGCGTCAACTGGGACGAACTCCGGGACCACATTCAGTTAGGGGATGAAGACTTCCAGTTCTTCGGACACAGCTACAGTTTCGATGACCAATTGGACCAGAGCTTTCCTGCCGGAAGCAGCTTGCACGTGACGAGCGAACGGGGCGCCGTGAATGTGACCAGTTCAGACGACAATCAAATTCACGTCAGTGTCCACAAACGCATCAATGCGCAAAATCAGAACGACGCTGACAAATGGAATGTCAGCACAAAACCGCAGATCAGCGTGACTGGCAACATGGTTAATGTGAATGCCAATACCCAGGGCGCGGGAGAGCATCGCGTTACAACGGACCTGGATATCGCGATCCCTCGCAAAGGCTCCGTTGCGATCTCAAGCAGGCATGGTGACGTCAATGTGACCGGCCGTGACGGAGACGTTGATATTACAAATGGGCACGGCGAGGTTTCGTTGGCCGATATAAATGGAAAAGCCAACCTTAATCTGGATCACAGTTCAGCCCGAGTTTCCCAGATCAGCTCGGATGTATCCGTCCAAGGCCGAGCCAATGACGTGTCCCTCGAAGACATCAAAGGATCGGTACGTCTCGACGGCGAATTCATGGAGAGCCTCAAACTGGTGAAAATCGCGAAGCCGGTGACTTTTAAATCGTCACGTACGAACATGGAATTCTCCAAGCTTGATGGAGACTTGAATCTTGATTCTGGCGATCTGCAGGCGACTAACATTACGGGTCCTGTGCGACTGACTACCCGATCCAAAGATGTGCACTTAACCGGAGTCTCCGGCGACGTCCGCCTGCAAGACGAGAATGGTGGGATCGAAATCGATGTAAGCAAATTGGGCAGCATGCAATTGGACAATCGCAACGGCGATATTGAGGTCCACTTGCCCGACAAGGCCGGATTCCAGGTGAACGCCCAAGCTCGCAACGGAGAGATTCAATCCGACTTTGGCGGCTTGAAGATCGACAACGGAGACGACCATGCTACAGCGAACGGGATTGTAGGCAACGGTGGACCTCGTCTCGTCCTTAACAACGAGCATGGCACAATCGAAATTCGTAAAGGGTCAGCAGTTGCAGAGGCTCCAGAGCCCCCGAAGATGCCGAGGGAACCGAAAGCACCACGCGCACCAGAAGTTCCAGAGCCGACGGAGAATTAAAAAACAAGGCTTCGGGCTTTAGTCTCTAGGCTTTGGGCTCTCCGGTTTCGGCGTCTTCCCTGTGTTCTCCGTGTCCCCTGTGGTTTATTCCTTCGCGGACGACGCTCGATGCAGCTACGGGCGGCCTCGCCCGTTCACGAGAAACTAGCTTCTAGTAAACTACTTCAGAGGAACTCACACATTGTTACGCGTTGGCTTTATCGGTTGGAGAGGCATGGTTGGCAGCGTTCTCATGCAGCGCATGCGTGAGGAGAACGACTTCCATGGACTCGAATCCGTTTTCTTTTCCACTTCGAATTCCGGCGGCACAGCTCCGGAAGAGGCTGGCTCGCATGCCGTCCTGAAAGACGCAAACGACCTCGATGAACTCTCGTCGTGCGACGTTCTGATCAGTTGCCAGGGAGGCGAGTACACTTCGCAGGTTTATGGCCCTCTGCGAAAAAATGGCTGGCACGGATACTGGATCGACGCCGCATCCACGCTGCGCATGGAAAAGGATGCGATCATCATTCTCGATGCGGTTAACGGCGACGTGATTCAAAGAGGACTCGACTCAGGCATCCGAGCCTTCATCGGCGGCAACTGCACCGTCAGCTTGATGCTCATGGCGATGGCAGGTCTGCTGAAGGCAGGGCTCGTCGAGTGGATCACCACAATGACCTATCAGGCAGCGTCCGGTGCGGGAGCTGCCAAAATGCTGGAGCTGGTGCAGCAGATGGGATACCTCGTCGACTCGACACGTGCAACTCCGTCCGAGAACGCACTCGAGGTAGACCGGATGGTGGTTTCTGCCCAGCGGTCGACTTCCCTTCCGGTACAAGAATTCGGTGCGCCGTTGGCTGGCAGCCTTCTACCCTGGATCGACAAAGAGATGCCGGACGGCCAAACGAAAGAAGAATGGAAAGGCATGGCCGAGACGAATAAGATTCTCGGCCTCAATCCGCCAGTTCCGGTCGACGGCATCTGTGTGCGAATTGGAACCATGCGCTGCCACAGCCAGGGGCTTTGCATCAAGCTGAAAAAGGACATCCCGCTGCGCGAGATCGAAAACCTCATTTCAAGCAGCAACTCCTGGGTTCGACTCATTCCCAATGACAAAGAATCATCGTTGCGCTCTTTAACTCCTGCTGCGGTTTCCGGGAATCTTGAAGTTCCCATTGGCCGAGTTCATAAATTAAAACTCGGACCTGAATACCTGGGCGCCTTCACCGTAGGCGATCAATTACTGTGGGGAGCAGCCGAACCATTGCGTCGAATGCTGAATATTATCCGAGAGAAATCCTCAGCTGGGGCTTCAAGCAGCGCTCGAAAGGCACAATGTTCACCGGAATCATTGAAGAAGTCGGAACCGTCACTCGCGTA
>JAOAPG010000146.1 GCA_025462785.1 Acidobacteriaceae bacterium | reverse complement strand
ATGCTCGGGTGGCTCCCATCTACAAAGCGCACTCTGATGTCCAGACTACGATTTTGGCTGGAGGGGGCGAGATCCAATTACATCTCAAGGCCCAGGCTTCGTTCGCAGGTATTGCTCAGGAACGAGTAGACCAACTTGCCGACAAACTCGAAGAGGAACTCGGGGACTATGTTTTTTCTGACAACGGAGATTCCATCGAGCAAATCGTTGCTTACTACTTGCAAATGCGCCACGCCACATTGGCAGTAGCGGAATCGTGTACCGGAGGGTTGCTCGCCGAGCGGCTGACATCGCTGAGCGGGAGCTCGCGATACTTTCTGGGAGGAGCGGTTGTTTACTCGAATGAATTAAAAACCGAATTCGCGGGAGTTCCCGCTGAGCTGATCGCAAAACATGGTGCGGTCAGCAGCGAGGTCGCGATTGCTCTGGCGGAAGGCATTCGCAAACGCACGGGCGCGAGTCTTGGAATTGGAATCACTGGAGTCGCAGGACCGACCGGCGGAACAGCCGAAAAACCTGTGGGTTCAGTTTTCATTGCATTGGCAAGCGAAGCCGGTTCAGAGGTAGTAGAGAGAAATTTTCCCGGAGATCGTAAGAGGATTCGATCGTTTGCGACCATGCAAGCTCTGGATATGCTGAGACGGAAGCTAATGTAAGAAGCGTCCGTCGTTGGCCCTCAGCCATTGGCGTAGCACTCGGCGCGTGATCATCGCCTTGGCAACTACCGGACCAAAAAACAAAACTCCCATGCGCATCTTTGTCGCTTTAGATATTGAGGAAGCCATCCGGGCTCGCATTGAGCGATTTATGGAGGGAGTGCGAGGTTTCACTCCTGATATACGCTGGGTTCGGCCTGAATCGGTACACGTTACTTTAAAGTTCATTGGCGAACAATCAGTGGATGCCATAGAGGACGTGAAGCTCGCGCTTTCTCAAGTAAAGGCGGCTCCCTTCGAGGTCGCCTTCCGAGGCTATGGTTTCTTCCCCGGAATAAAATCCCCGCGAGTCTTTTGGCTAGGAATCAACGCCGGGCCACAACTGGCAAAACTAGCTGAAGGCGTCGACGAAGGCTTGTTTAATCTGGGCGTCCCGAAAGAACGTCATCCGTACAGTCCTCATCTGACGCTTGCGCGTAGCGGTTCGGGATCACCACGGCGCAGCAAAGCCGACGCCCCAAATCTACGCTTTCAACGTCTGCAAGAAAAGTTAAGCGGCATGCCGAGTCCCGATTTTGGCGCGATGACTGCCCGTGAATTTTTTCTATATGAGAGTAAGCTCTCGCCAAGTGGCTCGAGCTATACAAAAATCGCGCGGTTCCCTCTTTAGCTCCTTGTTTCAAGAAATGATTCGATTCATCTAGCGACCTTTGCGATAATACCCGCACTCTACTTTGATGACGCGCATTGTTCTTACCGCAGCTCTGAGCTATCTGCTCGGGTCTATCCCGTTCGGATACATTCTCGTACGCACATTTCGCGGAGAGGATGTGCGTCAAACCGGCAGCGGAAATATTGGGGCAACCAATGTCGCTCGATCGTCGACGTTTCTTGGAATCGCAACGCTTGTTCTAGACGCTCTGAAAGGGGCTGCCGCAGTGTGGACCACGGAGATGCTAAGTCTCGGCAGACTTGGGCACCGTGTTCATGTTTTGGTTACTCCGCAGGATCCTCGCTTCCTGCAGGCGCAGGCGGTAGCACAACACGCTTACTTGATTGCGAGTATCGCCGCTCTCTTCGTTATCCTTGGTCACATGTTCCCTGTTTGGCTGACATTTAAAGGAGGCAAAGGAGTAGCAACCGGCTTAGGGGCATTCGCGGTGCTTGCACCTAAGAGCATCCTTGTCGCTGTTGTCGTATTCCTTCTGACGGTGGTGGCCTTTCGTCGAGTGTCCCTGGCATCTATCGTCGCCGTGGGATTATTTCCGATCGTAGCCTGGAGTTTCAACGAGTACCACAATGCTTCTTTAACGCTTGCTGTAATGGCGACGGCTTCTGCCCTAATCATTGCCAAGCACCACTCGAACATCGCCCGGTTAGTCTCCGGCACCGAACCCCTCTTCCACTTGAGGCGTGGATGAGCCAGATCGCAATCATCGGCGCCGGCGCATGGGGCACGGCTCTCTCCATTGTGTTGGGACGAACCGGAAGGCATAGCGTGCGCCTTTGGGCGCATGAGAAAGAAGTCCTAGAATCGATTTCGACACGTCGCGTAAATGAGTTGTTTTTACCAGGACGAACGCTACCCTCTACAGCTACAGCAACGAACAATCTCGAAGACGCATTGCGTGGCGCGGAAATTGTCGTCAGCGTCATGCCTTCGCAACATTGCCGCGTCATCTTTCAAAATATGCGTCCGCACCTTAGGCCCCACATGCTCTTCGTGAGCGCCTCCAAGGGATTAGAAGAAAAGACCTTGCTCCGCATGACGGACGTGATTCGACAAGTTCTCATATCCGAAAATGGATTTCACCCTCGAATCGCGGCGCTTAGCGGACCGTCTTTCGCGGTGGAGGTTGCACGAGGAGATCCTTCCGCTGTGACCATCGCGTCCGAAGATATAGAGATGGCCGAGGCCATTCAGCGTGAGTTCAGTGATCCGCGATTCCGGCTCTATACAAACGACGACGTCATCGGAGTTGAACTTTGTGGGGCGCTCAAGAACATCATTGCGATAGCAGCGGGAGTCTGCGATGGCTTAGGCCTTGGCTACAACTCAATTGCGGCTCTGATCACGCGAGGCTTGGCTGAGATTTCCCGTCTTGTAATCGCATGTGGAGGCCAACAGAAAACCATGGCCGGGCTTGCTGGCTTGGGCGACCTGGTTCTGACCTGTACTGGAGGTCTTTCCCGAAACCGCAGCGTGGGAGTTGAACTCGGTCGCGGCCGAGGGCTCGCAGAGATCATGGGAGGCATGCACGGAATGGTGGCCGAAGGTGTGTTCACGACGTATGCCGCGGTCGAGCTGGCGCGTTCACGAGGGATCGAGATGCCGATCACAGAACAGATGTTCGCGATCCTTAAGGAGGGAAAGTCACCAGCTGAGGCGATCCGGGATCTTATGTCCCGCGCATCGAAAAGTGAAACCACGCTGGAATGAAGATTAACTTATTCTGGCTCTATTGAATCTTCCAATCTCCCTCTCGCTTACGGTCAACTGTTCGCATTGCGCATCGATGACTTTGTACTCCGCTGCATGCTGAGTTTGAAACTGCTCGTAGCCTTCTCGCGAACTCCAAAAATCAAGCGTGAGATAGCGGGAGGGGCTAGCTTCATCCCGACTCAATTCCGTGCCTAGAAAGTCGGCACTTTGCTCAAAGAGCCGAACCCAGGCGCCCCCAGGACCGTAAATAGATTCGAAGGTCATCTCCATCCCGGGACGCACCTGGAACTCCCAAATGACTAGGTACATCCACTCGGCAAGTTGTTGATTTTCCATGGAGTCGTCACCGATACGACTTTTCATGCCAAAGTATCTCCAAACACCCCCCTGCGAGCGGTACTTCGGTAATGGCCGGAATCCTCAAACTGGCCATCTTATTCTTCTGCACAAATTAGAATTTTCACGTACCTCTAGCCGGAAGCTTGAGCCCTTTGTCGCCCAAAATACTTACACCCGCGCGCATTCCGATTCTGTACGCGATTCTTGGCGTACTCGTCTTGATCAGCGTCGTGCCCATGTACTTCTACTCGGCACAGGTGGAATCAATTAATCGCGACCGTCTGATCACGAATGAAAGGCTCCTGCAGAATACAGTGGCCCGTTCTTTGGCGGACGATATTTCGCAGCATCAAGAATCGCTGCGAATGATGCTGGCGAATTTATCTTCGGCCTTGCAAGTCGCCAGTGGAGGCGATCTTACCAATGAAAATGTAAACGCTCCAGAACTGCGTGCTTTGCTGGAAAATTTTGTCTCCTCCTCCGACGACCTCGCTTATGCCACGCTGCTGAATTCGGATGCTAAGGGCATATCCGCAGGGCGAATTGCGCCGGATGCTTTTCTACAACGCGAACTGGAACGAGCTTATTCCGCCGCTCGCGAGAGCCGTGCCTACAACGGGCAGGCATTGGTGGTCGGAAGCGGGAAGTCAGCCCGCACCGTCATGCTGGTCTGCGCCCCCGTGGTGTATGGCGGCCGTTTTCTGGGAATGATTGGCTCGGTAGTTGATCTGCAATTTTTGATTCGCCGTTTGCAAGAGGTCAATCGTGGAGGCCTGATTCCTTACGTGATTGATAGTCAGGGACGTCTTGTCGCCGCAGCGACTACCGATTACGCCACTGGACAGGACATGGCGAACATCGAAATCGTACACAACTTCGTCGAACAAGGTAGCAAGGCGCAACTGGTCGCCGCCACTCGAGAATTCTCAACAGGCGGGAAACACGGCACCATGATGCTCGGGACTTACAGTCCGGTACCGAACTTGGAATGGGCAGTAGTAGTACAAAAGCCACGCGATGAAGCTTATAGCGGCGTGTTCGAAATGCAGCGTTCGGCTCGCGTTCTGGCACTGATGGCTATCGCTGTCAGCATCGCTATTAGCAGTTTCGCCGCACGGAAAATTACTAACCCCTTATCCATCTTGACAGAATCAAGCAGGGCGATTGCTCGTGGTGATTTTTCCAAGCGCGTGAACCTGAAGAGCCGTACCGAAATTGGCGAACTCGCGACCACGTTTAACACCATGTCCGAAGAGCTTGAGCACTTCGTGCTGGATTTGAAGCGAGCAGCCAATGAAAACCGCGAGTTGTTTATGGGATCCATTCAAATGCTTGCGGGCGCGGTCGATGAAAAAGATCCCTACACACGCGGCCATTCCGACCGTGTCACCCGGTATTCGTTACTCATTGCGGCGGAATTAGGATTGCCGGAAGACTTCCTGGAAACCGTCCGCATCTCTGCCCAGCTACACGACGTTGGAAAAATTGGTATTGAAGATCGCATTCTGAAAAAGCCAGGCGCACTCACTCCGGAAGAGTTCGAGATCATGAAGACCCATACCACCAAGGGCGCCAGCATCTTGCGTCCAGTGGCGCAGTTGGCCGACATGATTCCTGGGATCGAACTGCACCATGAGGCCCTTGATGGACGAGGTTACCCTCACGGATTTAAAGACGAGCAGATCCCGCTACTGCCGCGAATTATCGCAGTTGCCGACACCTTTGATGCACTTACCACGAATCGCCCGTATCAGCAGGCCCATGATCCTCAAGATGCGTTGAGAATCATCCACTCTCTGTCCGGTAAGCGCCTGGATCCGGCGGCAGTTGCAGCACTGGACACAATCTATGCTCGCGGCGATATCCAGATCCCGCGACCTTTTACACCAACGCCGAGCCTGCCAGCGCCTCAGTCCTCGTCCCCAATCTCTCCCGAAGTGTTAGCTGTCGCTCAGGCAACTAGGACCTAGACACTCGCTGAATTGTCGTTACGATCCTCGAAACGGCTTTGACCCGCCCCGTCAACTCTCGCCCGCCGCTATAATTAGTCTTCGGCCCTTTATTCCACCGATTTCTCATGATTCAAACTCTTTTTGGCAGTACCGAACAGAAGCCTAGCTTTCTCGATCGCATGAAGCAGGCAGTCACGCGGACGCGTGAAAACCTGACCGAACGCATCGAAGAAGTGGTTTCTGTTAACAAGGAAATTGACCGTGCAACTCTTGACGATCTCGAAGGTATCCTGCTCGGCGCCGACATTGGAATCGCCACCACGCAGCAAGTGCTGGGCAAGCTGCGCGAAAAGGTCGACCGCAAGCAGATCAAAGACGCAGATGAGCTTAAGAGGATACTCAAAGAAGAGCTTCTCGCCATTCTTACTGCTGCGAACATTCCCCCAGTACAGAAGACTGAAGGGATGCCGGAAGTGATCCTCGTCGTTGGAGTGAATGGCACTGGGAAGACGACGACTATCGGCAAGCTGGCTCAATTTCTCCGCTCAGAGGGTAAAACCGTCCTGCTCTGCGCCGCTGATACATTTCGTGCTGCTGCTATCGAGCAACTCGAGGTCTGGGGTCAGCGCACCGGCACCGAAGTCATTCGCACGAAACCGGGTGGCGATCCGGCAGCCGTGCTCTACGATGCGTTGCAAGCTGGCACGGCACGACACAGCGATTACGTGATCGTCGACACTGCAGGACGTCTCCACAACAAAACAAGCTTGATGGCTGAA
>JAOAPG010000145.1 GCA_025462785.1 Acidobacteriaceae bacterium | reverse complement strand
TATCCCGGCAAGACCAATCTGATTCTTCCCCTGAAGGGTCGCATCTACGTATTCGACGGACATGATTTCTACGCCCACCATCGCAGACAGACGGTATTCCGCAACAACCAGTTCCGCGTGAACTCCGTTCGCTATGGCTATGACTTGATGATCACAAATGCGATGGGTGAGCTTTATCGAGGTGATCGCTTCCTGCCGGAGAATTGGTTTTCATACGGCAGCCCTGTGTACGCACCGGCTGGAGGGACAGTCGCAGATACGGCAAATAATGTGCCGGACAATTCCTACAAGGATGGTGACGTTGTTTACGCGCCCCTGGCTGACGCGGTCGACCCCAATGGACTCGGCAATCACGTCGTCATCGACCATGGCAACGGGGAGTTCAGCATTGTGCTTCACATGAAGCCGGGAAGCGTGCAAGTTAAAAAAGGCGATCGGATAAAGCAAGGCGAGCAGATCGGAGCCATCGGCTTTTCGGGAGACACATTCGTACCACACCTGCATTATCAGATCATGGACGGCGCCGATGAACGCACTAGCAGAGGCCTTCCCTCATATTTTAATGACTTCACGAGAGTCCTCGGTTCGAAGGTTGTAACTGTAAGTCGCGGCCAAATCGATTCAGGAGATATCTTAGAGAATCCTTCAACAAAGTAGCTGGGGGAAATCGCGGATCGGCGTTGGCTACTACGGTTTCTCCAACATTCCGGGGCTGATTCCGCTAACGTGCCAGTTCCCGGCGATACGATTGACAATCGGCAACTCGACCGCACGCACACGTTTCTTCTTGTGGCAACCGACAACTGGAAGCTGAGCGAACAGAGACAATTTTCCTTCTCGGGTTTCTTTCGGAACTACGTCCCCACACTACGATCAAATTTTGGCGGAAATTCTTAACGAGCGCTACGCTCGTGGCGGAATTGATCGAGCGCACTATCTGGAGATGCTGCAGAACCTGAAGGAGCAATCAAGCGGTGCTTCGAAAAGAAGCGGGATTTTATCGGCTGAGGAAATAGCCCGTGAGCGATATGCTCGCGGCGAAATCAGGACATTAATCGGGCTGAATGAGTGCTCGTACACTTACCCAGCCCTAACCAAATCGCCTGGATTGGAGGCAACATGGCTACTTCTAAAGTACCAGTATCTCCTTTTCCCGCTCAAACTCCCCCAACCATTCACTATTACTGCTCAGCAGATCTCCCGATATGCGGAACTCAGTTCTCTCGTTTCCGGCCTTGAGGCTCAGCAGAAACAACTCCGTGACGAATTGCTTTCTCTTCGCAATGCCGGCGCCGAGCAGGAAGAGACCTCACCGACCTACTGAACTTCGTAGATCACCTGAATCCGTGTTCGATATCGAACTGACGAGCCGGCTCAGAGTACCTACCACTCGGCTTACTTACTCTGGCGTTGGAAGGGGCCGCAAGATGACCCACGAATTTACTCCGCGAATTAAAGAACTGTGCGGTCTCATCGCAGAAGAAAAAGATCAGAGCAAATTCCTTCAATTGGTCGAGGAGCTCAACCAGCTTCTCGCGGAGAAAGACAAAAAGATAAAGAAGAAATCTCCGTCTGTGCCATAACATTCCTTCCTCGTCACTGCCTGAATTTGCGCATTTTGGCCGCATCTCAGCAGGCTCATAGCGGTCACGTCCAGGAAGAATGCTTCCGTCAGCCCGAAAGTAACCTTGGCATTTGAACTGATGTGCCATTGCGAACTGCTGAAGTGCCATTGTGAACCGTCCACGTCAATGCGATGGTTAGATTAGGTTCTCTGGCATGTTGAACGATTCGGCAGTATCCGAGGCACCAGAGACATTGCGTCCGCATGCAAACAGCAAGACAGCCAGCAAAAGTTAGCTCGAATAATAGAGCCGACACGGCAGCTTGTGAAAGCTCTTTTGAAAGCAATCCAGCAGCGATTGAATGATAAAGACGAGTGAACGCTCACTCATTAACGTTCTGCCCGCCAAAATTGCTTAGCCTTCACCGCCATCCCACGGTCTCGGCACTGCCGATTTTAAATCTGACCCTTGCCGCCTTAATCTTGTCTAATCCGACATGTCTGAGCCTGAAAACGTCCCCCGAAAAGATGGAGAGCGCTTTTCCTCCCCGGATTCCCCCAGCGCTCTTCTCTTCGGGTGGGCTGGGATAAGAAGGAAGAATCACATCGACGTGGAACTGTCATTGAGATTATCGCCTTCCACATCTACACTGCATTCTTTTTGAGGACCAGCTTGCCGTCTGTGCCCTGGTAAGTTATTGCGTTTACGTTTGAGCGCAGATTCCATCCTTCCGCGCTCACCCTCTTTTCAGGAGGTTAGCAGACGCGGTTTCCGGATTCGGACACCACACGCCCGACCAAGTGAAACAGGCTTTCGAGGAACTGCAACCCGTTCCGATTACGAAGGTCCGTCAGCGCAAAGCCAAACGCGCCGGACTGGACATGCGGGAAAACTGAAGCTGCGCGCGTCTTGCATGAACGAGGAATCAATCCGGAACGCCACGAACTCGACCGCCAGAGACTCGGCATGACCAACTTCATAGTCTCGAAAACTTCAATTGATCGGCATATGGCGTCGGCCGCAGGCCGCAAGCTCGGCGCGCAGCGAATATAGCCGCCGCAGCTCGATCTAATCGAGAGGCAATTTGACGCCATAGTCGAGAGAGCCGTTCAGGAGGTGTTTGATGCTTAGAATTAAATCCCTGCTAATCCGAGTCGAGATCGACCAGGTGCAGAAGGCGCACAATTGTCAGGCGAGCGCTGCGCATCGCCTGGCCAATGCTTCCTGGGGCAATCCATACAATTCGGCCAAGTCATTAGCGCTGAACGAACCCTCACAGCGTGTTCTGCTAAGTGTTGCGCAGCGAGGAGACCGTAATACGCTCTCCGAGTTAGCAACATAACGAATCCCGCCGGTCTGGCCGATTCGGACCGACACACCGCCGGGGCCGCCCAGCCGTAAGCCGACGTGCAATTGGGCCAGAAGCCACTCGCTTGAGGGACGGTTGCCGGGCCTTTGCCAGCCGTGCTATCGGCGCAGTACAATTAAATTGTACTAAATTAGTACTATTTAAAATCTGCTCAGGTACGGCGGTTAGAAAAGCTCTGAGACAGGGGCATTGACTGATGATCCGACTGGGTAAATTGACGGACTACGGGTTGGTGCTGATGACTTACATTGCGCAGAACCACGATCGGTTGCTGCACACAGCGCGTGACTTGGCCGTCGAGTCACGACTACCCCTGCCAACAGTGAGCAAGCTGCTGCGGGAGCTTTTGCAGGGTGGGTTACTGGTTTCGCACCGTGGAATCAAGGGTGGGTACAGTCTGGCCAGGAAGCCGCGAGAAATCTCAGTGGCTGAAATCATTGCTGTACTCGAGGGGCCTATCGCGTTCACTGAATGCAGCACTGACATCTCCGGGCTGTGCGACTTGGAGCCCTGTTGTCCCATCAAGGACAATCAGCGGATCATCAGCCAGGCGGTGCGCGGGGCACTGGAGAAGGTGATGCTTTCCCATCTCAGTCAACCGTTACGCCTGACCACCATTAGGAATGCGCGCGGAAGCCTAGTGACCACTATTGGTTTTGTATCCGGGAGAATGCAATGAGCACCAACGTGAACACCATCCAGGATCTTGCCGACCAGGAGTACAAGTGGGGCTTCGTCACCGAAGTGGAGGAAGAAAGGGTCCCCAAGGGGTTGAACGAAGACGTCATTCGTGTCATCTCGGCCAAGAAAAATGAGCCGGAGTTTATGCTCCAGTGGAGGCTCAGGGCTTATCGCCACTGGGTGTCGCTGGAGAAGGCGCAGGCCGAACCAAAGTGGGCCAATGTCAAGTACGGGCCAATCGACTACCAGGAAATCGTTTATTA
>JAOAPG010000327.1 GCA_025462785.1 Acidobacteriaceae bacterium | reverse complement strand
GCACTTCATCCGTGACAGTAACAGTCTCGGCGACCTCACCGGCCGGCAGCGAGAAATCGATGCGAGCATCTTTGGCAACTTCCAACTCAATGTTGAGCCGCTCTACACTCTTAAATCCTTTGGCTTCTGCACGAACTTTATAAGCGCCCGGAACTAGGTCAGGGGCAGCGTATTCGCCGGATCCGTCCGTGGTCAAAGTTCTGGTCGTTCCTCTCGCGAGGTCGGTGATTGATATTGTCGCTCCGCTCAGCGCGGCTCCGCTCTGATCGGTAACGCTCCCGAGGATACGGCCAGTTGAATTTTGGGCGACTCCCGGGGCACACAACAGACATATTCCGACAATGAGGCTAGCCCACCGAAAAACTCCGTTCAAAATCGTTTTTGTCCGAGTGCTCATAAACCCCCTTTGGAAGAATGCAAATTACGGTCTGACAGCTGTACCATCACACGGAGTCAACTGTCAAGATAATATACTCTACTAAAATAATCAAGTTAGTTGTAATTGGCGGGATGCGGCCAGCCCTGGGTGAATTTTGGACATTATTGTTGACAACTGATGGTCGCAATATGGTATAGAGGTCTGACCATACGACTGCGACGTACGGGCTCAATGCGAAATATATGACAAACTTCCCAAGCAAAATAATCGCTCGGCTCGCCGCTATCGCCAGCATTTTCGCAGGAACTCTCTCAGTCCCGTTTTCAGTCGAAGCCGCCGACCTCTCAGTTTCAGCAGAAGACCACGCCCTAATCCAAGCCATCTCCAAGGGTGACAAAGTTGCAACCGGCGCATTCCTCGATGAGAACTTCAGCTGGACAAACAGAACGGGGGAAACCTGGAACAGAACTCAGTTATTAGAGAAGATGGCCGACTTAACGCTCGTCTATGATGGCAAGGCGCACGATTACGGGAGCGTCGTCTATATCACTGGAACCGCTCAGAGCTCCTCTGACAGGATTCGTTTTGTGAGGGTATGGGTAAAGGAGCAGCCGGGCTGGAAAGTTCTGCTCCAGCAGGACACAGTGGTCGTGGGGAAGACAGCGACTACCCAAGCCACTGTACCCGTGGGAACATCTTGCGAGAATCCATGCAAGAGCATTCCTTATGATGCTACCTCAGCTGAGGCTCAGGTCGTGGTTGCCTCATGGGAAGCGCTTGAAGACGCGGTCAATCATCGTGACGCCAATGGTTGGGCGTCTCACGTTGCGGACGAGTTCGTTTTTAATGTGAAAGAGGACGGCAATCCGCTCACAAAGGCGGACCGCGTAGCAATTATCAAGAAGCAAGCTCAAGGTAAGACTGTCACTGATATCGGAACCGTTATCCCCGGAACAATGAATGTTTGGATATTCGGGGACACAGCGGTAATGTCCGATCAACAACAACCAACTAGAGGCGGCAATCCTTATCAAGCCATGCGCATATGGGTGAAGCGCGATGGACGATGGCAATTGGTCTACAGCCAGCAAACGGTGATCGACCGCTCTACGCGGGTGAGTCAATGATCTTCGGATCCTTCGAGAAAAAACTCAATGAAGCGAATAGTTCTGATTAGTGCAGTACTCCCGGTTGTATTCATTGCATCCTTACTCGCCCAAGCCGCTGAATCGGAAATTATGGGGAATAAGGCCCTGCTTCAGGCCGATCAAGCACTCGAGCAAACGCTTGTAAAGGGGGATAAAGCGCGAGCCGAAGCTGTGCTGGACAGCGATTTCACGTGGACGGACTCGCAAGGAAAAACAGAGACGCGGGCACAATTCCTTGACGACCTCAGCGCCCCGATGACTAAGGAAGGGAACACTGATTCCAGAGCGTACCCATACGGCCAAGTAGCTGTTGTGACAACTTCTCATGATCGAGTCCACGGGGTGCGTATTTGGGTCAATGAAAAGTCAGTATGGAAGTTGCTCGCGTATCAGGAGACCATTCTATCGAAGCAGCCCACGCCGCCTAAGAATGATTCGCGAGAATGCGAAAACCCTTGCAAAACCCTCCCATACGCTCCAAAGAACGAAGCCGAGCGAGACATTATCGCTTCGTGGCAAGAGCTCGAGACCGCAGTTACGAACCACGAGTCTGAAGGTTGGGCTCCGCATGTCGCGGATGAGTTCCTGTTGGTCAACAATAATAATGACCACGTGCTCACGAAGAGTGATCGAATGGCGATCCTGGATAAACAAAAGCAGAACGGATCGCCGTCGGCGCCGGTTCCATTGGTCGCCGCGAAGATGTTCGACTTTGGCGATACGGTCGTGATGAAAGCCGAACATCAACGCGCGACGGGAAAGGCAATTCATGTGACTCGCGTCTGGATCAAGCGCGACGGCAAATGGATAATGGCGTTCAGTCAACAGACCACAGTCCAGTAATATTGCGCTCCACCCAGGATGTCTTTATGACAGCGATGACACGCCGCGGTTTCGTCAAGGGAGCGGCTCTGGCTCCAGTAGCCTTGAAGACATTTGGACTAGGCCAACAGACTCCGAGTACGGATCGCTTCGATGTCGTGGTCGCAGGAGCCGGACACAACAGTCTGATTGCGGCCGCTTATCTGGCCAAGGCTGGCTTTCGCTGCATTGTGCTTGAGGGGCGTCCAATTCTGGGCGGCGGAGTGAAAACAGCAGAATTAACATTGAAGGGATTTCTGCACGATACTTGCTCTTCAGCACACACCGCGTTATTTGATAACCCGCTCATACGTGAAGATGAACTTAAGTTGGGAGATTATGGGCTGGAATACATTCAGCCCGATCCGGTCTTTCACATGCCTTTTCCGGACGGCACCTATTTAACGCAATGGCGCGATATTGACCGGACCTGTGCCGAGTTCGCGAAGTTTTCGAAAAAAGACGGTGCAGCATACCGGCGCATGTTGACTGAGTATGAGTCTGTGAAGCCGTTCCTGGAAGCTACGACTTTCTCGCCTATTGGATTTGCCAAACCGCTAAACGACCGGCTGGCCGAACATCCGAAGGGAAAACTTTGGCAGCGGCGTCTTGCAATGTCTGCATGGCAAATCATCCGCGACAATTTTGAGGACGACCACTGCCGGTCATTCATGCTGGCCAGTCCATGGAGCAACCAGCCGCCAGATCATCCGGTAACTGGCCGTAGTGCCTACTCGTCATTCAATCAACAGCGTTGGAGCCGTCCCCTTCCGAAGGGAGGGTCAGGGCAATTGTCTGAAGCGCTCGCGCGCTATATCGAAGCGCATGGCGGAGTTGTTCTCCCAAACAAGCCAGTGGTTCGACTCATCATTGAGTCCGGCAAGTGTACCGGCGTCGAGTGCGAAGACGGCAGTTTGTACAGAGCGCAAAAGGCGGTGCTGTCGACCATCCATATAAAACAGCTGGTCGACATGGCGCCGCGCGAGCTATGGACTCAAGACTTCGTCGATGGCGTCGACAGTTGGCAAGCCGAATGTTCCATGATAGCCACGAACTATGCCACGACGGAACCTCCGAAGTACGCGGTTAGTGGCGGCACTTTGAGTCCGGTGCATTCTGGCCTTATGGCTTCGCCGGAACGAGCGCTGCGTTTCGGATACGACTACGCACGCGGCGCTGTCAATCTGGATGATCCGCCGCTTCATATTATTTGTTGCACCATTGCGGACCCCACCCGAGCGCCGCAAGGCATGCATACGGTGAAGGTCGTCGGATATCAACCCTACGATTTGAAAGAAGGTCCGCAACACTGGGACGCAATCAAAGATCACGTTGCGGAAGCTAGCCTTCGTTACTTGCGGCGTTTCTCTCCGAGTTTGACCGATGAAAAAATATTGGCTCGGGTCGTCGACAGTCCGCTGGACCTCGAGCGGATGAATCCTCACAACTGGCACGGAAGTTGTCATGCGGGTGCATGGGGACCATCACAATCTGGCAACATGCGTCCGGTGCCCGGATGGGCTCAACATCGAATGCCAATCCCTGGCTTGTATCAGACCGGAGCAACCACTTTCCCAGGCGGATCTGTAACGGGAGCGCCCGGTCGAAATGCCGCAACTGTAATGCTCAAGGATTTTGGAACGAGCATTGACCAAGTCGTAGGGAAGAAAAGCTGAAGAGAAGCACTGAGTCAAGGAAGAAGCGGAACATAGGGGCGTTCGTGGGCCAAATCAATAAGGCAGTCGTCGTACTAATCGCGGGAATACTGCTTCTTGGTCCAACCGGTCTTCTATCCGATGACGACACCAATCCACGATCTGTGCGTCAGGAAGTGCCGAACAATCCCTTAGCACCGCAGCCACCCGAGCAACCAATTCCCTTCAGTCACAAACTCCATTCCGAGCAGGGAGTGAACTGCGAATATTGCCACACCAATCCAGCTCCCGGCGTGTTGATGACACTCCCATGGGCGAGCACTTGCATGGGATGCCACCGCGTCATCGCAAAGGATAAGCCCGCAATCCAAAAAGTGGCTGAATTGTCGCGTTCCAAACAACCAATCCCGTGGGTGCGCGTTTACACGCTAACGCCAGGTCTGCGTTGGACACATCGCAAGCATCTGGAGGCCGGAAAGAAGTGTGAAGCCTGTCACGGAGAGATAACACACGTAGATCGCATGGTTGAGGCGACCAGTACAACAACAATGTTTAGCTGTTTAAGCTGCCACCAAAAGAATCAAGCACAAACAGAATGCAAAACCTGTCATGTGTGGCCGTAACTTCCTGCTTGGAAGTATGGTGCAGCAATCACGACACTCACACATCAATGATGATCGTCTCCGGATGCACGCTTGACGAATGCGTCGAGTTTTTCTCTAAGTTTGGCAAAGACTGAAGTCGCATCTCCACCGGCATTGAGCTGCTTCTCAAGATTCGCGATCTGGTCATTGAGAGAAGGATATTCTGCATCCTTACCAGCGTACCCAAGTTCTCTAGCCCGCTCTAATTCGTGTTTTGCGATTTCCAAGCTCTTTTGAGCCGCGTTCTTATCTTTCTGGCGCTGAGCTTGAGCTTCGTTGATCGCGTCACGTGCTCGAAGTAACGGTATGGGTGTAACTCGATCCACCGCTACCAAAGTATTGAGGGCCGTCAAGAGGACAGCGCTGGCCTCTTGATTTTTCTTCTGGTCCAGTAAGCGAGCGGCATCTTTCAGCGCGGTCGGATACGTTGCGAGTGGAAGGTGATAAGTTCGAACGTGAATTTCACTCATTAAAGAATGGAGCAGGATGCGCGCTGTCGGATAGTCCTTGTCATCAACTGCCCTGGACGCGTCCTTTGCAATATCTAAAATAGCTTGAGAATCCTGCGGGGCCGTGTCGAGAACATCGACCTCCGCATCCACTGGGATAAGCGCGGTCCCCGGGTTGCGCGCAAGTAGAATATTGATCTTTCCCGTGGCACGTTCGATGGCTGCCAAAGCCTCGTCATTTTTATTTGCAGCTATGGCATTGATAGCTTTTTCAGTTTCCCTGATCGCGTCTATAGCGTCCTGATCCAGGTTCTTCTTTGCTTGCTGCTCGGTTTCCTTCCGCTGTTTCTCAATGTCGGGCCGTGCCTGCTGCTCAGCATTCTTTCGCTGTCTTTCAAGGCTAGGTCGCCCCTGCGTTTGAGTCGTGGTCTTGGTATCCGAAGCTGTATCCGCGGTGCTGGCATTAACCATTGACGCAAATCCCAGCCAACCTGCGAGCGAAATTGCCAGCAGGGGCAACGCAACATCTAATGCGGCTTTCATAAAACATCCGTACCTTATTCTTCCCCCATGTCAGACATAGTTGGAAGACCAATGAGTATCTATTTGAGATCGTAGTAACTCCAGGTTTTCTCAACAATTCCTCGTTTGCATCTCGGCAATTTAGTGCCTACGAACTAGGGAGTCCTCTTCCTGAAGGTGAACACTCACCTACCCCTTGTTGGGAAGGTGTCATTCACACGGATGACGAATTGATACGGATATGTACGGTGGCTACGATCAAAACTAGGAGCTGACTAACTGAAATCAAAATAGTTGCCAAACATCCACAGTGAGCTACAGAACACAAGGAGAGCAAATGAAAGTGCAAGCCCGTTTTGTGTTGATCGCTGTCTTGCTGTTTATCGCCAACTCCGTATTTGCTATTGATGTCAAAACCGACTATGACCACCATGTAGATTTTTCGCGGTACAAGACCTATTCATGGGCCAAAGTCGAAATGCCGGACCCCCTCTGGAATGACCGAGTCAAGGAAGCGGCCGACAAGGAGCTGGCGGCAAAAGGGTGGACGCAAGTTCCGAGCGGTGGGGATGTTTCATTGGTCGCAGTTGGCACTACCCACGAAAAAACGACTTTGCGGACTTTTTATGACGGATTCGACGGATGGTTTTGGGGTGGCTTTGGTGACGCGACCACAGTAGAAGAAAGATACAAAGAGGGAACACTCATCATAGATATGTTCGACACAGCTACTAAGAAACTCATTTGGCGCGGATCAGCAACAGATACTGTGGCGGGCAATCCGCATAAGGACATGGATAAGCTCAACAAAGCTGTTCATAAAATGTTTGAACACTTCCCGCCGAAATCTAAAGAATAACGTTACATAACATCATCGATCATACTTCGGAGATTTTCGTCATGGCAAAGATAATCGGCATTGATCTCGGCACCACAAATTCAGTGGTATCCGTGATGGAAGGAGGGGAAGCCAAGGTCATTCCTAATGAAGAGGGCGGACGCACAACCCCGTCAGTCGTTGCGTTTACCAAGACAGGAGAAATCCTTGTGGGACAAGTCGCCAAGCGGCAGGCGATTACAAATCCTGAAAACACTATTTATTCCATCAAACGTTTCATGGGGCGCCGCTATGAGGAAGTGCGAGAAGAGTTGAAGATGGTTCCCTTCAAAATCGAACCCGAAGGGGACCATGTATTGATTGTTGCTCAAGGGAAAAAGTACACCCCGCAGCAGATCTCCGCCATGATCTTGCAGAAGCTGAAGAAAGCGGCTGAAGACTACTTGGGTGAGAGGGTAAACGATGCCGTCATCACGGTCCCTGCCTACTTCAACGACGCTCAGAGACAGGCGACCAAAGACGCGGGGAGCATCGCGGGAATGGATGTGAAGCGCATCATCAATGAACCGACGGCAGCAGCCCTGGCTTACGGTCTCGATAAGAAGAAAGATGAGACCATCTCCGTCTACGACTTCGGGGGTGGGACGTTCGATATCTCCATCCTCGAAGTCGGTGACGGTGTCATCGAAGTGAAAGCCACGAATGGCGATACTCACCTCGGTGGCGACAACATTGACCAGAGAATTGTCGACTGGCTGATTGATGAGTTCAGGAAGGATGAAGGGCTTGATTTGCGCGCAAAAGGGAACGAGATGGCATTGCAGCGCCTGCGCGACGCGGCCGAACGCGCCAAGATCGAACTCTCCACCACGATGGAGACCGAAATCAATCTTCCCTTCATTACCGCCGACGCCAGCGGTCCGAAGCACCTGGTGAAAAAATTGACTCGCGCAAAACTCGAGTCTATGGTGGAGGACCTGATCCAGCGCTCGGTTCCTCCTAGTAAACAATGCATGCAGGACGCGGGTGTTGATGCGAGCAAGATCAACGAAGTAGTGCTGGTGGGTGGACAAACCCGCATGCCGCGAATTCAGCGTCTCGTAAAGGACCTCTTCGGCAAAGAAGGCAACAAGAGCGTCAACCCGGACGAGGTAGTTGCGGTTGGAGCAGCTATCCAAGGTGGCGTACTCCAGGGCGACGTGAAAGATTTGCTGCTGCTAGATGTGACTCCGCTCACACTTGCCATCGAAACCCAGGGTGGCGTCGCGACTCAAATGATTCCGCGGAACACGACGATTCCAACCAAGAAGACGGAGACATTCTCAACCGCGGCTGATAATCAGACCTCGGTTGAGGTTCACGTGTTACAGGGGGAGCGCCCTATGGCCACCCAGAATCGCACCCTCGGAAAATTCCAGTTGACCGGCATTCCGCCTGCACCGCGTGGCGTGCCTCAGGTCGAAGTGACATTCGATATTGATGCGAACGGTATTCTCAACGTTCACGCGAAGGACAGGGCCACTGGCAAAGACCAGAAGATCACTATTACTTCCTCTTCGGGTCTGAGCAAAGAAGATGTCGATCGGATGGCGAAGGAAGCCGAGGCGCATTCCGAAGAAGATAAAGCCAGACGCGAACAGATCGAGGCTAAGAACCAACTGGATTCTCTCGTCTACAGCGTAGAGAAGATGCTGCGCGAAAATGGCGACAAGATCTCCGGATCGGAGCGAGGCGAAGTTGAGAGTGCAATTGCCGACGCCAAAACCGCGCTCAATTCCGATGACAAAACTCAGATGGATAGAGCGCGCGAGCGCCTGACCCAGGTTTCGCACAAATTAGCGGAGCAGATGTACAAAGCCAGTCAGCCACAAGGTGGTGCCGGCGCAGGACCAACAGCAGGTGCGGGCCCGGCCGCAGGCGCTGATGGTCAGGCAAAGAAAGAGGAAGGGGTTGTGGACGCTGAGTATGTCGATGTAGACGAGCGGAAGTCGGCCTAGTTCTAGCATTTGCATGAATGTATAAGGCGAGGCACGGCGAGGTTGCCTGAGTGACACCGGTAGACATTGTCTTCGGATACGGTACGCCACCTGGAGAGAGTGAATTGCGCGCCCTGGACAGGGCTCGGGATGTTTACGGAATGCGGAAAATTTCTTTCAACGAAAACGCTCACGCCATTCGAATAGAGTACGACGCGTCTCGTTTGACTGAGGACGATGTCGCGGCTTTGTTACGGGAAGCTGGGTTCGATGTTCATAGGAAACGCGACGTTACGGTGGCTTGATGGGCTCTGAAACAGTGCGTGCAATATCCTCCGCGCTAGATCGCACGAGTGTTCGGGAGGAGCAGATTTGAACGGGACAGAGAAATCAGGGCCCGTGCCGGCAAACGCAAGAAGCCAGCAATCAGAAGCATTGCGACAAAAAGAAGGACAACTGGCAGCGCTCGCCAGCGGTCAGCAACCTCAATCAGGTAAGGCTCAAACTGATAAAGTTCAAAACAAACAGGAATTTTTCCACGAGATTATTCCTCTCCTAAGTCCTCTAAAGACATACATAAAACGGCGCTTGCGGATTGCGTATCTGGATTTGCAAATCCGGACTCCCGTCTACACCAGTGACGATATTCTCGATCGAGTTGTCCTACGAGCGTATGACAGCTACGAAAAGAAACCACCGGATTTAACCCTTGAGCAATGGCTGTATCGGATCGCCAATGAAATCCTTGAAAACTACTTGCGCAAAAGACATTCGACGGATGCCCGCCGAAGGAGCTTGGAGACTCTACAGCAAAAAGAACTCAGTACTCTGGAAGAGCAGCCTATCACCGCCGATGTTGAAGGCGAGCCGTGGCTTCCAGAAGATCTGGATGACGGCGAAATTCCGCCACGCGAGTTCAATGCTCCGGTGGACGAGGACGATCCGGAGAAGCAGCTTGAAAGAGATGAAGAAGTAAGCCAGATTGTGCGAGCCCTTTCCCATGTGCCGGAGCGGGACCGAATCGTGTTTGAGCTTTTTGCTGTCGAAGGATTTTCGAAGGAAGAAGTTGCGAAGATTTACGACGTGCCGCCGGACGAAGTACCGCGAATCGCAGATAGGGTAAGGGAACAACTGCTTAGAGAACTTGAAGCGCCGCAGTCTGAAAAGAAAGTGTCCTGACGATATCGGCCTCTTGCCCAATGGTTGTATTTCCCTGGAGTCGCAAGATTCATGCTGCGTATAATTCGCGAGCGCACTCAGGGGTGTCGCGACCCTCTACCCCTCTCTGCCGCGCACGCCAACACTGCCAAAGCTCCTCAATATGCGGACCAGGAACGAAGAGCGCAGTTCCGCCGAGAATTCCTGCGATATGGCTCGCCGGCATCGGAGACTGTTTAAGATGGAGATCAAACCGCGCTCGTTCTGAGCTAGCGCCGAATAAAGCGAGGAATTGCGTCGGGTATAAACAAGCCATCACCGCGATGATGTCGAATGGGATGGTCTCCATGAAGCTGTGGGTATGTTGCTCGCGAGGTGGCACTTTGCGCCTTGAGACTGTGTAAGATACGTCCCATGCGGCCGTGAGTTCGTGCAGTGGCCACCCCGCGCTCATCAACGCGAGCACGCACGCCGGCATTGATCTCGAGAAAGAGACCAAGCATTACGGGGATCCCGCCCTCGAGCATCATCAAGAGATGGGTGACGGATTCTTCTACGCCACTTGTAGTTCCGATTTTCGTTTGGCGGTGCTAAAGCCAATCCAAAAAACCCGCTAGGGACCATGCTGGCAAAATTGCGTAAATGATGTAGCGGCGAGCGGCTTCATCGGTCGCAAGCTTACGCTGTTGAGCAGCGCTCGTTTCTATCCAGCGTAAACGTTTGCTTTTGCGACGAGAGAGTACAGCGGCGGAAGCTAAGAGCAGAGCAAAAATAACGTCTTCTCCATGACTATCTCGGCGCGTTAATCATTGCTAAACAAGGCGTGCTTCCGCGCTAGTCTTCGGATACGCAAAGAGTAATCAGGCAGCTCTTCTCCCGTCGAACACTCTGCCCATTTTTTGTCTTCTACGACCCCATCCTGAGTCGTCGTAGTCGGATAGGCCAGCAATTAGCGTTTCGCCTGCACCCTGCGCGTGGAAGTACCTCCTTTGCATTGGATCTCTTATCCCAAGTAGCTTTGGGAAAGCAGCGCTAGTAGCAGCGACTCCATAGTCCAACATGCCGTGTGTCTTGAAGCTGTACACACGGAAAACTCCGAGAGGATAGTCCGTCATCAGCGCATTCACAAGTACGCTGATTCCAAGCGCTAAGGCAGCATTCGACCCGCGTTTGTCGCTCCTGCTGAACACAAGTGCCGCAACAAAGTTTGTGCTCGCATGAATGTAATCGACAACCCCGTGAGTTCTTGCCGAGATGAGCCTTGGGAAGAAATTGTCTATCAAAAGTCCAGCCATCGGTAGCTCCTTTACTGCTCCTTGGTCAGTCAAAAATGATCATTGTAAGTTTCTATGCCGCCTTGGCTCCGTTCGCCCACGGGTCGAGCACCACTTTGGTGCAGTGGTCTTGTTTATCTCGAAACATTTTGTACATTTTCGGGGCTTCATCAATTGGTACCCTGTGACTGATTACGAAGCTTGGATCGATTTCGCCCTTTTGCACGCGGTCAAGTAACGGCTTCATATAGCGCATCATATGCGTCTGACCCGTTTTCATAGTCAGCGCTTTGTTCATGAAAGCTCCCATCGGGATCTTGTCATCGAAGCCGGCGTATACTCCGGGGACAGAAACCGTCCCACCCTTCCGGCATGCTTTAATACATTGACGAAGGACGATCGGACGATCAGTTTCTACTCGCATTGCTTGTTTGGTTCGATCCACTAAGTACATCACGCTATCGTCGTGAGCTTCCATGCCGACCGCATCCATGCAGGCGTCCGGGCCAACGTTGGCTGTCATGTCCTTCAAAGTCTGGACAACATCGTCGACTTGTTCGTAATTGATGGTTTCCGCTCCTGCTTTCTCAGCCAGGCGAAGCCGGTACTCAAACCTATCGATGGCAATTACTCTTTCCGCTCCGAGCATGAACGCGCTTCGTATGGCGAATTGAGCAACTGGTCCGCAACCCCAGATCGCAACGGTGTCTCCAGGCTGGATATCGCAGTTCACAGCACCGAAATAGCCCGTCGGAAATATGTCAGACAGGAATACCACTTTGTCATCAGGTACATCTTCCGGAAGTTTAAGCGGGCCGACGTCAGCATAGGGCACTCGGGCATACTGCGCCTGACCTCCGGAATATCCGCCCATCATATGGGTATAGCCGAATAACCCCGATGGTGAGTAACCCATCATCTCTTCGGCGATCCAGTAATTCGGGTTCGAATTGTCGCAACAAGACCAGAGCTGTCGTTCACAGAAGAAACAGCGTCCGCACGCAATCGTGAACGGGACTACGACCCGGTCCCCGGGCTTCAATTTCTCCGGCCTAATACTCGCGCCGACTTCTACTACTTCGCCCATGAATTCGTGGCCGAGAATGTCGCCTTGCTCCATCGTTGGGATAAAACCGTTATATAAGTGCAGATCGGAACCACAGATGCAAGTGCTCGTGATGCGCACAATGGCATCCCGAGGATTCAGAATTTGCGGGTCAGGTACAGTTTCAACACTCATCTTCTCAACGCCCATCCAACAAACTGCTTTCATGCTATCCTCCGCATCGCGTTTAATACTTCTCTGACTTGAGATTCAGGCCGTATCGGCCGGGTAGGATCGGCAACACGCAACGCCGCAACAACTTTGGAACGTGGGCCGTGTGTCTGTCCTTCAATTGTGGGTATTTCGCCGGTTTCGATCAGGGCTTTGAAGCGCCGCAGATCCTGTCGCATCACGAAATTTGGATACTTCCCGAGCATTCTCGCCACAGCATTAGCTATTGCGCCGGATCGTGGACGATAGCGCATCTCTACTTTCACTAATGTTCCACGGTTCGCTGGTGCCGTCTCGAACTTTACGGTGCCTTCAACGAACAAAGCAGATCCGGGGAGAGACTGCCACATAATCGACTCATTCTCACGGTCATTTACGATTTCGGCATCCCACACGATCCGCGAGCCCATTGGACCAAGTGCAATCCAGGTTGACCGGCCACCACTCGATACCGTCACCGACTCGAGATGCGGCATAACTATTGAGAGGTTTTCGAAGTTGTGCCAAAACTGATAGGCTTCTTGAGGAGAGCAGTTCACCAAAATACTGCTTTGTGCAACGAGTACTCCCGGATGCCTGTCGACTCTTGCGCCCAGGTAAACGAGAGCGCCACCTGCCGCAGCCATAGCTAATCCGGATTTTGAACGTTGGGTAAGGCCGAGAAGTGCAAGCGCGCCGCCACCGATCAACGCACCCAAACGCCGAGGTGATGTCGGCTCCGTAGCACGAGCGCCCGCTCGGAGAATGCTTCTGATTTGATTCATAGCAGCATTACCTCTTTTTGAGATAGGAGTCAGATGCCATCTACCATCCCGAGGTGCATTGCTATTTCGAGTTATTGTGTTCGGCGGATGCAGTGACTTGGCGGGCCTGAGTAGATGTTGCGAGTAATGATTTCCGCACCGAGCAGTAAGCCGCAATATCCCGAGCTGTCTAGTGGCGCGGGACTAGTGAATGTCTCGCTGATCTTAATACTGATCAAGCTCCAGTGATCAAACTTAGCCGTTCATGACGTAACGATGGATGAAGGTGACTGCCATCGCGCCTTCGCCGACGGCCGAAGCGCAACGTTTCACGGAACCGTGTCTGACGTCGCCCGCGGCGAAAACCCCAGGAATATTAGTTTCCAAGTAATAGGGATCGCGATCGAGTTTCCAGTTGTCAGGGCGCTGGCCATTTTTCAGCAGATCGGGACCCGTGACGAGATATCCTGCCTCATCGCGCATGATGCCCACTTCCACAGCCCATCGAGTTTGCGGGTCGCCACCAAGGCAAAGAAACAACCAGCTCGTTTCCTCCATCCACTCTTTACCAGTTCGTTTATTTCGCAGCGTAATCGCACGCAGTACGTTGTCTCCGTGAAGAGCCGTTACTCCTGTGAGCGTTAGCAATTCGATGCGCGGTGAAGAGAGAACGCGATCAATAAGATATTGAGAGACACTCTTCTTCAGGGATTCGTCTCGCACTACCATGGTGACTTTAGAGACGTAACGGCTAAAGTGTAACGCGGCTTGAGCACCGGAGTTGCCGCCACCAACAACAAACACATGCTCGTCCGGGCCGCAGAGCGAAGCCTCGCTTGCGCCTGCGCCGTAATAAATACCTGCCCCGTGAAACCGTTCTTCATTGGGTAGATTTAATCGGCGATAATCCACACCGGTAGCGCACAGAGAGGCGCGGGCGACGATCTTTGTTCCGTCCGCGAGATAACCTGTGCCGCGCCCAGGTTCAAACTCTCCCCTAACAGCCTCACGAAGAAAGAGAATTTCGGCTCCGAAGCGGCAAGCCTGCTCCCGAGCACGCTCCGCCAGCTCCGCCCCGCTGACGCCTTGCGGAAACCCGAGATAGTTTTCAATCTTGGGACTACTCCCGGCTTGGCCACCCACGGCGAAACGCTCAACCACCACGGTTCTTAAACCTTCAGATGCGCCGTAAACAGCTGCACTCAGCCCGGCGGGCCCCGCGCCATAGATGCTAAGGTCGTACTCCGAACGGGAAGGATTCTGGAACCAGCCTAGTTTCTCAATAACCTGACGGACAGTTGGATGTTCCAGTCGCGTGCCGTCGGGAAAAACGCAAACTGGTAACCGACTATCGTCTAATCCAGTGACTTGCGCCTGGTCTCGTGCTTGCTCGTCACGATCCAACTCAACCCACTCAAAATTCACGCCACAACGGTTCAGAAAGTCTCGAATCGCATAGGCTTCAGCGGACCCGTGTTTACCGAGAAGCTTAATTACGGAATTCTCGTTGTTGTCCATGGAAGGAGACTTTTTACCGTAGCAAAATCTTTCCTCTGTGGCTCTACTGCGTAAGTCGTAAACATGCCTGTCACTCGAAGGGAGTCCGCTTCTAGGAGCGCTTTCGGAATTCGGTCTCAGTCCCTTGAGCAATTGTTTCGGGCTCGGGCGGCGTCTAGCATCCGAGAAACTGACAACCGTGTCTGCAAGAGGAAGGTAATGAGCTCTCACTGCCAACACACAATGGGTACTCTTAAAGGCTCAGCTCGGGAAATTACACTTTGGCGCTCAATAGCGATAAGAATGTCTATTGTCGTTCTGATTGTGGTGGTAGCAGCCTCAAACAGCAACGCTCAAGACGACCACAAATTCACGTTCGATGTGGGAGGTGGATATTCGCCATTGGTCGGTGACATTAGCTCACGCTTGAATAATGGGTGGAACATTGTTGTGGGTGGCGGGTATAACTTCACCTCGCACTTCAGCGGGACTGTAGAGTACATGTACAACGGTTATGGAGTGAGCAGAAGGACTCTGGAAGAAGCACAGGTGCCTGCCGGCAACTCTCACATGTGGTCCATCACTGCGAATCCCAAGCTGCGGCTGATGCCTATCAGCAAGTTAGATCCCTACCTCGTGGGCGGCGTGGGCTACTATCGGCGCACTGTCGAGTTCACAAGACCGGCCATAGTACCGGTGTTCTTCTTCGATCCTTTCTTTGGGACGTTCTATAACACGCTAGTTTTGGCCAATCAAGTTCTCGGCGACATTACTCGAGGTGGCATAGGCGGCAGTGCTGGTGCCGGTTTCGACATAAAGATCGGGGATAGCGGTCTGAAGTTTTTCAGCGAGGCGCGGTACCACTATGCAAGCACCGGACGCATTCCGACTCGAATGGTTCCGGTAACATTTGGAATCAGGTGGTAACGGGTGAGCGTTGGTTTCCGAACAAAGTGTTTCCGTCCCGTTGTGCAGTGGCACTCAGCCCTCTTCCAAGATTCAAAGTATTCACCAGCCATATTTCGAGTTCCGACACGTTTCAATCTCCTTTGGGTCCAAACAGGTTCTCGATGACGTAAGCTTTCGGGTCATGCCTGGCGAAACGGTCTGCATACTTGGCCGCAGCGGAGTGGGCAAGTCAGTGTGTCTGCGTATCATTATGGGCTTTCTCAAGCCCGACTCCGGACGTGTAATCACCGCCTATGAAGACATAACCGACTATTCAGAAGAAGAACTGCAGCGCATACATAAGAAAGTAACCATGGTATTTCAAAATGGCGCTTTGTTCGATTCTCTGACCGTCGCGGAAAACGTCGCCTTCCCGCTCCGCGAAAGAGGTGATCTCGATGAGGAGCAGATCAATCTGATCGTCGATGGAGTGCTAGAGATGGTGAAAGCTAAAGCGATAAAAGATCGTTTGCCCGCTGAGATCTCGACTGGGATGAAACGCTCCGTGGCAATTGCGAGGGCGTTGGCCGCACAGCCGGAGGCAGTGCTCTACGATGAACCCACCACCATGGTGGATCCCTTGATGGCTCGCACATTGGGCAATCTGATCGACGAACTCAAGTTTCGAGTAAAGCTAACCGGCGTCGTGGTAACCCACGATACAAGGCTTATGCGCAAAACTGCCGATCATGTGGTGTTTCTCGATCACGCAAAGGTCATCTTTTTTGGCACGGTCGCGGAAATGGAAAAGTCTTCTTCGCCTATAGTGCGGCAATTTTTGGAGCTAGATCGATTAGACTTTCGGGCCTTCCTTGAGCTGGTGGAAGCGGCGTCGTAGATCCTGTTCCCAGCAGGAACCCAGAGCTCCTTAAGCTTCCGATTAGATTCCAGTAAATTGCTTTTGTACTTCCGCTGCTCTTCGGAAAATCGGTTCGGGATCTTGGGTGTGATTTGGGAAATAGTAGGGATCAGGATTGCGTAGATATGGATTAGGGCGTAGTTGTCGCGGATGAGCAAGGATATGAATGTAGTGGGTACCGACGACCCGGTGCTGCATCACCTGGGTAATTTCCAGGGCGTTAAAGCTTGTGCGGCTAGCGGCCCTTAGTACGTCATTCAGCGCGCCATTGGCCGCGGATTGTAGTCCGAAGCCAAAGGCGTTGCCTTTCACTTGTTGGGGCGCGACGTAAGAGAAACTCCAGCCCACGCGAAGAGCTAAGACTTCAATTGAGTAGGAATCGACCCGCAGAAGTTTCTTCCAGCGGCCAAACTCTTCAAATTCAAATCTAAGGCCGTCAGGTATCTGTGTGTCACTCCGGATGAAAACGTCGCCAACCGTAATAGTGTGCTCTTTCCGGGATGCGTTTTTCGGAATGGTTGCCATGATGCAGAACTCCTGATGCCCGTGTTTAATTTGAAGCTATTCGATACGAATGCCGATCTCATCCAGATGTTGTAAAAAATCCAGAGGGTCTTGGTAGACGCGGTAAGCTCCCGCACGCTCCAGTTCGTCTTGACCATAGCCCCCTGAAAGCAAGCCCACGCCAAGCGCATTCGCGCGCCGCGCCGCAAGCAAATCCCAAACACTGTCTCCCACCACCACCGAGGTGCGAAAATCCACTCCCAGACGATCTGCTGCTGCTAGAAACAGGTCGGGATCAGGTTTGGCGTGCTGAACTTGATCGCGGGTGATAAGTGGCACTTCTCGGCCGAGTTCAAGAACACGAATAGTTTCCAGCGCGAACTTCCCCCGGCCGCTGGTAGCAATGGCCCAGGGAACCCCGACTTCGTTCAAGAACGCGAGTAGATCCTTTGCGCCGGGAAGAGGCTGCACCTCCCTGATCTGCTGCGTATACGCTTCGGCATGACGCTGCTGCAATTCCTCCGCCAACTCGGCCGACACTGGACGTCCCGTCTCTCTCAGCAACGCGCTTGCGAACAACCCTCCACTCATTCCGATGCGGCGATGAATACGCCATGCCGCCAGCTTTATGCCGCAACACTCCAGCGCCTGTCGCCACGCGAGAACATGTTGATAGACACTGTCGACCAGGGTCCCATCCAAGTCGAACAAGATCGCCGGCGACTCCCGGTGAGCTTTCATTTGTTTGCTTATGCCTGCCCCGACTCATCCATTAAAAATGCAGCAATGTGCAACGTTCCTCCTAATGAGCATAGGAGGAACGTGCATGTTCTGCAGCGAACTCAGGCGGCTTTCTGTCCTGAGGAACCCTGAGTTGATGAAGACCTTTGCTCCGACGATTGCGACGAAGCTGATTGCGACGAGCCCGAAGCTGAAGATGTTTGAGCGCCGGTACGGGATGAATCCGGCTGGGCCGAAGTCGTCGACTGTACGGGAATTTGACGTGTGTTTGTTTGAGCCTGTGAGATGGGAACGGTAATCTGCAAGACACCATTCGTGATCTCGGCCGTGGCTTGCTCTGGATCGGCCCCATCAGGTAAAGGGATCTCTCGATAAAAACGTCCGTATCTGCGTTCCGTTCGTCGGATGCCGCCTTGATCTTCTTCTTGTTCAACTTGGCGCTCGCCCTGAATCACAATGGCGTCGTCTCTGATTTCAACAGTTACGTCCTCGTCAGAGAGGCCCGGTAATTCCGCAGACACAACGAAATTGTTATCACGAACTGCTACTTCGACGGGTGGGACCCATACCACATCGCTAAGATCATCCCCGCGCGAAGAACTGGTTGCGCCGCTTTGAGAGAAGGCTCGATTCAATTCTCGCTGCATTCTGCGGATCACGGAAAACGGATCGTCGTCGAAGAAGCCAAAAGGATTTAGTAGAACTGAAGGGAGAGAAGACAGAGAGCTTTGACGGCTCAAAGCAGTCTGTTGGTTTCGCCGATCTCCCCTGGATGTTTGTGGTGAAGAACTTTGCGATGAAGTTGAGAGTTGACTTGATCTTTGCGCTGACATGATCCCTCCGGAAAGCTGGTTATAAGTTGTGCCGAGTACGAATTGCCTTTTTATTGTCTGCTATTTGTCTAGCGTAACGGCGGCACTCCGCGATAACAATTCTCAGTTGGGCGAGGTCCAAATTGGGTAGGGAAGATTAGAAAGTGATGGCTCTTGCGTTGAAGCTATTTGTACGACAGCAGACCTAGGATCGCCGAACAAAGTATTACCATGGTAAGCCGAATCTTTATCCGAAAAATGAGAAGCTTGGAAAGGAGTATTTCTCTAGAGCTCCGGCGGCCATGCATTTTCAGGTTATCTCACTCAAGAAGACACAAACGATTCAGCGCATCGTACGCCGAATTCAGCAGGATGCCGCTTTCCGGTCCGACGTGTTCCGGAGCATAGCTGGAAAGCCAAAGCTCCAGAGGAAGATATTCGCGAGGCTGGCGAAAGATCTCAGTCTCCAGCACGCAATCATTTTGGAGCTGATAGAGACGCCGCAGTTACGACGGAAAATTCTGAAGATCGCCGGAATTCCAGCGTCATGAGCATCTCATGAACACCTAGCCTTAGCGTCCCATCTTGTTTGCTGCCGGTCGATGAAACACATACAGGTGAGCCTCGTCCGAAGTTGTGAGCAGTGGGATTCTTCTACTCTTCGCAGCCCGGTGAATGGCTGAACGAAGGTCGGCTTTTTTCACTCCCGCTTCCGCCAGGTTTATCCTCAGTGCGCTGAATTCGTCGAGCCTCTCCAGGTCACTTAAGATGTTGGAAACTATTTTTCGGTGCTTACCCTTTCGGTTAGCGCTGACGGCTGTAAGCGGAACGGCAGGGAAATGATAAGCTGCTGGCTTTTTGGTTCTGTCCTTCATTGAGTGGCGACTCTTTCAGTTCCGCTTTGCACCATCATACAGGTGCCATTCGCTCCGGATGTATCCTGCGAATGTTACTACCCAGAACGTATCGACGAGTATGAAAGTGCATATGAGTGCATTAATTTGTATCAGAAGCGTACTCCCCTAAGTCGGCGTATTATTTAGCCCATTGATGGGAAGTGCAAAATGCGTCCAACATCGTCCGGTCCCTTCAATATTGATGCTCTCCTCGCGAAAGAGGGAATCGACAAAAAGCCGCTTCACTTCGCAAAGAAGCAGGTGATCTTTTCCCATGGAGACCGCAGCGACTCGATCTTCTATATAGAAAAGGGCGTCATTAAACTCACGGTCATATCTGAACAGGGAAGAGAAGCGATCATTGGTCTTCTAAACGCCGGGCACCTTGTGGGGGAGAGCTGTATTTCATCAGATCAACCTTCCCGCTTTCACACTGCAATCGCTCTCACGCCAGTCCGCGCTATCAAAATCGATCGCCTGGTAATGATCCGTGCTGTACGAGCAGGAGGCGTTACTGGCTATTCCTTTGTGGATTATCTGCTTAAGCGGAATTCACAAATTCAGGAGGATCTGGTTAACGTTCTGTTAAGTTCGGGCGAAGAACGCCTCGCTCGTGTGCTCCTCCTGCTTACTCAGACCGCGAAAACCCAAGATGAGCACGTCCCGAAACTCACCCAGCAAACATTGGCGGACATGATTGGAACCACCCGGCAGCGGGTCAACATACTTATGAAACGTTTCAGAAAGTCGGGCGTCATTGACGATGTCCAAAACGTGGCCTTGAGCATCAATTCTCCTATGCGGGACGCAGCCCTAAGTGAGAGTGAAGCTACGCACAACAGACCTGCCGATGCCGCCAAAACACCGCGTTAACGGCATTCGCAAATTTAGTTTTTGGGTGTCCGATTGGTGACAGATTCAGACTAACGAGGGTGATATGGATAACTCAGCTGATATAACTCAAATGCGGACCAAGCTTATCTGGCACTACGACTCGCTTAACCGATTAATGGCGGAGAAAATCGCTCCGCTGAAATTGCTCCACTCAGCTTCCTTTAAATAATCACGATCAGAACTTCCAAAAACCATATGGAGAGTGTCATGCTATCAACCCAAAGAATCATTGATCGTCGGCCCCGAGGCGGAAGACATTTGGTGGGAGCACGCAGCAGATCCGTAAAGAGTGCTGCAGAAATCAAGATCCAGGGTGTTTTGGATCGAAACGACGTTTTGCCTGGAAGTCATACTGCCATACCGTCATATGGCGAGTTCAATCTCCCAGACGTCCACGTTTCCCCCGCGAGAGTCCTCCAAATGAACGCTAGCCCCCAAAAGTCGATCACAGTCTTGGTCGCCGACGATCATCCAGTAGTGAGGGAGGGACTGGTCTCCTTGGTTCAGCGCCGGACTGACATGAGGGTGGTTGCCGAGGCGGCTAACGGTCGTGAGGCTGTAGATAAGTTCTGCACTGAACGTCCCGACGTCGCGTTAATGGATCTTCGGATGCCCACTATGGATGGTATCGAGGCCGTGGTTGCCATCTGTGAAAAGGATCCTACTGCACACCTTGTCATCCTGACAAGCTATCAAAGTGAAGAAGACATTTACCGGGCTATGAGGGCCGGTGCACAAGGCTACCTCCTCAAGGATGCTCCCGTTGATGAGCTGGTGGAATGTATTCGACAGGTTAGTGCTGGCAGGACTTGGATCCCAAGTGGTGTGGGCGCCAAACTCGCTAAGCGGGTAGGTGACCAGGAATTAACCAGACGTGAGATGGAAGTACTACGTGCCGTGGCGGCAGGAAAAAGCAACAAAGAAATCGGAGTAGCGTTAGAAATCAGCGAGGCAACGGTCAAAGTACACGTTACCCATATTCTGGAGAAACTGAAAGTTACTGGCCGAACAGAAGCGATAAATATTGCCGCGAAAAGAGGACTGGTCCGCATGGACGTGACCGCTGCGGCCTAAATTTCAATCAAAGTTAAATCTCGGACCAGAAACCAACGTACTTTTTGGGTTGAAAACGATCGCGACAGAATGCTATTTGTGCCAACTGCTTAGAAGTGCTGAAGATATTTCAAGACAGTGTGGCTAAGGGAGTAATTCATGAAGGCAAGAACTTCCTCCCGAACGCAACAAACCAAGCAGTCTTTGCCCGAGGCGTATCTTGCAGTTGAGCCCAATCGGTTTCCGTTTGCGAGTGCAGTAACACACTTTCCAGGCGCCGATTGGGTCGCGATCTCTGGGGCCATCTTGCAAAGTGTATCAGAGGGCATCGTCGTTTCGGACTCACAAGGCAAAATCGTGTTTGCTAATTGGGCGGCAAAACAGTTGGCGCAAGTAGACCCAGAAGGCCAAAAGCTTGACATAGCACCGACCATCTGGGGTGAAATGCTTGATCTCGAGAACCGTTTTGTTCCCGTCTCAGAATGGCCCTTCGTGAGAGCTATGCGTGGAGAGTCTGTCATTCGTAAAGAATGCCAATTGGTACGACTCGACAGCAGTTCTTCACACATCTTATTCAGCGCTTCACCTATCAAGCCTGCCGGCTGTCGGGCCGCGGGTTCGATTGCTACGCTTATCGACATCACTGAGTACAAGCAAAGAAGCCTGATGCGTCATAATGACGAAGTATCGAAGGAACGCGGGCGAATGGCCGCCGAGATTCACGACACCCTGCTACAGAGCTTAAATGGGGTCGTGCTTCACTTGGAAGCCGCTGAATGCGACGTTGACAGCGGGTCAACGCAGATTCTAGGGGGGCTTCGCCATGCGCTTAATGTTGCTCGGAACAGCATCAAAGAAGTCCGGCGCGCAATCTGGTCGCTGAGTAGTGAATCATTCGAGCAGGCTGACCCATCTGTCGCTTTGTCGTTTCTAGCCAACCAACTCTTTCAGGGAACTCCGGTCAAAGTGGAACTCTGGCTCCAAAAAGAGCCACGCCCCCTTTCGACAGGAATGAGGCGTGAGCTGGTGCAGATGGGCAAGGAGGCACTGCTCAATGCGTTAAAGTACGCGCGAGCTACCACCGTGCGCGTAGAGCTGAGTTATCGGCCCGGGGAAATGCGTTTGGGTGTAATCGATGATGGTCAAGGATTCGTGCCGACTTCTCTGCCCACGGGGCGAGCTGGCTTTGGCCTATTCGGTATGCGCAACCGCGCAGAGCGTTTGGGTGGAAAGCTTCTCGTTCACAGTCAACCCGGGCGAGGAACGCAGGTCTTAGTCCTCGTCCCTCTACCGCCCACTCTTGCGGGGGATTCTGGGAAGGGAAGATCACATATCGGACACGGGAAAATTTCAGAGAGTATCTAGCCCTATGGTGCTAGCCCGGTGTTTGACTCGTGCTTCATCTTCTTCTATTCGGCAGTGCATAGTACCTGTTCATGCTCTTGAAGAATTGTTGGAGGGCCATCCACTAATTAAGATCGAGTCTCACCAAGAAAAGCTCAATTGATCGAGGTGGGTATGTTTCTTCTCGTCTAGAAATTGGGCCGATCCGGAAAGGGCGTTCGCCGAAGTAAGCGAAAGTTGAGGTGGTGAAGTGAATGTGAATAGTGTGAAGCTTCAGGGGAACATAAGTGAAATTTCCCGTCCTGGCCTCTACTCAGATCACCAGGAGAGAGTGACTGTATGCGTACAAGGGGCGGAGCCCTTATATGCCGAGCTGCGCCTGCCCAACCAGCAGGGTTGGACTGTTGGCCAAAAAGTGATGGTGACGATCGTTCCATCCGATTGAGCTGGCCGAGCCGCGATTTCTAAATTGTCTAAATTTGTTCTCCCGGCAGTAAGAAATGTTGGTGTTGTAAGCACAGCCATTGACGGCGATGGTGAAGGACTATGGACGTCAGAGAGACTGTTACGGAAAGAGAAGGACAGATCGCTGCACTCCACGAACCAACCCGGAAAGTACGAGAAAAACACGTCGAACAGGCGCTTTCTTTGCGCCAGGCACTAGGACAAGAAAACCGGGTATCACGAGAGGACATAAAGGCGCTCGTCAGGGCGGAATATAACCAGCCTGTGATCAGCTTGTACCTACAATTTGATCCGCAAAAAGTCGTGCCTAAAGAAAAGGCGTTGCTTCGATCCTTCCGCTCACTCAAGCGAAAGGCAATGGACGAACGGCACGATTTTATTGACCAACTCTCCCGTCAACAAAAGGAGAACCTCAATTTTGACATAGAGGAGATAGAAAGTTTTTTGAGCGAGTACTTCGTGCCCGAAGGACTACGTTCTCTCATCATCTTTAAATCTGGCGAGGAACTTAATCGAGTAATCAGGCTATCCCTTCGATCTACTGATGCTCTGATTATCGACGTTGATCCTTACATTGTGCCGCTGGAAGCCGTTCTGGAAAAGAATGAAAGAGTTCTGTTCGTCGAAGTCTCCAAAGAAGAGAGTCGATTTCTTACTTATGACTTGGGCCACCTAGAAGAAATGGATCGGGTGAAATCCTTTGTTCCCACCGACTCAGTCGATAAATCGATACCTGGCAAGGTTCAAATGCATCGCTTGACCCACTTGCAATGGCATCTCAAGTTGACTGCTCTTCACGTGTATCGTCTCTACAACGATCGGTTATTCGACGCGCTGGTATTAATGGGTGAAGGTCGAGTTTTGCACCTTCTCGAAGAGTATCTTCACGAGGCTGTAAAAGAAAAGATCATTGGCCGCATTAACGACTCTCCCGACGCGGACCAGCGAGACCGGAAGGAAGTGATTGAGGCCATAGTTCGAAACCACAAAGCCCAGAGAGAAACGCAGGCTGTTGAAGCATTGAGTAACTATCGGCCAGGGCAGGACATGGTTTCGGGTCTCCCCGACGTGATCAATGTTCTTAACCTTTTTGTACTTCGAAAGCTGCTTGTCGCCGAAAATTTGCAGGAAAAGGGATTTGTCTGCAGACAGCACCACTATGTATCGCTAAAAGGTGGAGAATGCCCGTTCTGCGGGTTAGCGCTTCTCCAGGTTGAAAACGTAGTTGATGAGATTACTGAAATTGCACGGTTGCATGGAGTAGAGCTTACTCTTGTCGAGTATAAACAGGATCTCCTTGCAAAGTATGATGGGATAGCAGCAATCGTATACGCCTCGCCGGCACAGACATGACTAAGCTGCTTGCCTAATCGGGATTGGCGGTACAGCTAAGTTGCGAACGGCGATAGAGAACATTATATAGGACCACCCGCGCAGAATTAGCGAAACTCCGACAGCCAACCCCAAAAACCAAAGAGCTGACCACGGCCACTGGACCCAAAGTAGAATTCCCAACGCAAGAGTCACCGCGCCATCAAAAACGGCCCAACCCCAGTTCGGAAACTTGAGCCTAATCGCCGTTACCAATCGGAAGATGCCGATCACTGTGAAGAAAGAGGCGAAGAGCATGGTCCACGCCAAGGCACCGGCAACGGGATGAGTTACAACAAGTAGGCCGACTAGGATGCCGAGAATTCCTCCAATTAGATGAAGGAACATGCCTCCCCAACGTCGTACTCGAAATGCCTGAACTGCCTCAACAATCCCACTGATGACCAATAACCAACCCAGTACCAACACGGTGCCAAGGGTGGCTGCTGGGATCATGAACAGGGCCACGGTGCCGAGAAAAACCATCACGATCCCAAGTGTCAGCAGCCAGCCCCATCTGTGGCGAAGCCTGTCAAATTCGAAGAACATCGGACTCGTGGCCATATTCCCCCCGTTAAGAGTAGTTATTTGTTCCTTGAATTGAGGAGATGTGGGGCCAGTAGACGTTCTTGCTTTGTCCACTGGCCCCAGCACTTTGCTTACTTAATCTCGTTGCGTGCGCGAGGTTAGACAACCGCGGTGCCATCTCATCTCGGATGGTAGCGAGTGGTCACGTTCGCAACAATTCTCCGTGAGGAGGAAGTAAGACTCTGAAATCATGATTACGCTGACATCAGGTTGGGGTGGAAGACTCGTATACGACTTTCGCAGCAGTACAGAACTACAGGTCCACATGGAGAACGATTTTGCCGTTAGCAATTTACCGGGACAACCGACATAAGATAGATTTACATCCGACAATTGCAAAAGACACAAAAAGGGGCTAGGCCATCGGATCGATGTTGCTGCTGCGCCATTGCTGCTGCGCCATTGCAAAGCAGCTCGGAGGAGCTTATGTTCGTGATTCGAACCTGCAAGGTCTGTGGCCGTAAAAACCGCATTCCAGTGAAGCACCTAGTCGACACGGGCCGTTGCGGTTTCTGCAAGTCGCCTTTACGACCCATAGATGAGCCGCTAGAAGTTGATCCTGCTTTGTTTGGCGACATCATCCAAAATGTTCGTGTTCCAGTATTGGTAGACTTCTGGGCTGAGTGGTGCGGTCCTTGTCGCATGGCTGCGCCCGAGGTTTCTCAAACTGCTAAAGACATGGCTGGCAAAGCGGTCGTAGTGAAGGTCAATACGGAAGCTCATCCGGAACTGGCCGCTCGCTTTAACGTGCGCGGTATACCTAATTTTGTTGTGCTCTATGGCGGGAGGCCGGTTGTGCAGCAGGCTGGCTTAGTGAATCAGGAGCAAATGGAAAACTGGTTGAAGACAGCGATTCCCGCGGCCACAGCATAGCCGTGACCGACCCTCTCCTACCGTGGGTTTTCAAATCCTGAGACTCTGGTAGTGCTAAGGTCGTAGAGAACTCTCCATCAAAAGAGCAATCGTTTTGTAAGCTCCCCGTCCAAGTTTCAGTTCACCCTCACGAGCAATTGTTATAGGCATACTCGGTCATTAGCATCTCGGTTCAGAAGGTCGTTCCCATTTGATACCACTCAACAGCTTTTATTAAGAAAGTGAAAGCTGTGCACTGAGACGTGCGAGATCGTAACTCGGGGGGCCTCTGTCCAAGAAAATCGACGTTCTGTACCTTTCGATCTTAGAGTTCTATGCGCAAAACAAAGGCGAGAATGCAGGTTGGGAACTGTGCGCCCTGTTGACGTCACGAGATCCCGTACGTACTTGTCATCAGAAGCTACTAACAGAACGGCAGCTTGAGCTAAAACGATTTGTGGAATCACGAAATTCTTAAAAAGGAAATCTGTTATGCCCGTAAAACATGGCGCCGGTCACATGCAGCAGGTAGATCGCAAGCACACTCATAACGAACTCGAATGTTTGATAGAACAACGTACAAACGCATTACGTAGCCTGTCCGCGCGCCTTCTTCGTGTGCAGGACGAAGAGCGTCGGCGTCTTGCTCGCGATTTGCACGACAGCACAGGGCAGACACTGACGGCGCTCAAACTCCAGATTGCATCTCTTGAAGAGCGCCTCAAATCTGGTCAGTCGATATCGGAAGTGTTTGCGCAAACGAATGCTCTCGCTGATCAAGCGCTTCAGGATATTCGCACAACTTCATATCTCTTGTATCCCCCCTTGCTGCATGAATCCGGATTCTCTTCCGCGGCTCGCTGGTATGTCGAGGGTTTCGCCAAGCGCAGCAATATTGAGGTGAGATTACACCTGGATTCGCAGATAGGAAGGTTGAGGCGTTCCATTGAGGCTGCGCTGTTCCGAGTGCTGCAAGAGAGCCTTACCAACATGTACAGACACTCTGACAGCAGGTTGGCGGATGTTCGTTTGCAGTCAGATCAGCGCATGGTGATGCTCGAAGTGGAGGACTACGGCAAGGGGATTCCCGCCCGGCTGTTGAATCAGTTCAAGCAGACAGGAACCGGGACGGGAGTTGGATTATGTGGGATGCGGGAGCGAATCGAAGATTTTCATGGAAGACTTGAAATCACTTCCGGAAGCAATGGTACGAAGATTCGGGCAAGCGTTCCCCGTGGAATACCGAACCGTTCGACCGAACCCGCAAAGTCGGCGAGGGCCGCCGTCGCGTAGCGCTGGCCAAAAACTTTGCAGGCACCTTGTAGTCAACTTATTACTCCAATGGTTCTGAAAGCCTTTGAAAAATAGGAGGACCAATGAAAGAAGCGATACGGCAGGAAGCGGTTAGCAGTCCAGAAGAGACCTTGCTCGACTTATACAAGCTACAAAGAGGAATCTACGCGCGGGTTGCGAGGCGCTCGGGAGTAGATCCCTCCTTTGTCAGCAGAGTGGCGAATGGGGAACGGACGTCAGCGAAGATTAGACGCGCGGTCCTGAGCGAACTTACTCGAGTGCATTCGATGGCAAGGGGAGTTCTAAATTGCCCGATCTGTGCGGCCCCTACGGTGACAGCGTTGGAAAAGAAGAATATAAACATCCCGTCCATTGTCGGCGAGGACAATGGCAAACTCAAACCAGTGGCGGCTTTTCGGTGCACCTCGGCGCACACCTTCTTTGTGTGTAACTCCGACTTGCGTACGGCAAAGGCAAGGAAGGGAGTGGCGCAAGTTTATGCCCGCAATTGATGTGGTTCCTCGTGGCATCCGCATATTAGCTATGTTGTGTGTGGTTCTTGCGCCGGCAATTGAAATTGCTGCGGACGGCTCTGCAGACACTTGTTCCGAAGATCCAAGCCTTGTTCCGCCTGAAGGATCGCGTTCGAAAAACGCAATCCTTCCGCCAAGTTGAGGTCATCAGGCCACGAGAACGATTCGGACTGGTGGGAGCGAGGCGCGCAAAATAATGTCAGCAACAAATAATGGTAGAAGACCTCCAAAGTTCGCAGCAATATTAAGATTATCTATCGCGGTGTTTCTGCTGGGCACACCTGCTCTGGCACAAACAGACCATTCCTCTGCAGGAAAAAATAGACAAAACACTCCCCAACAATCAGGAAGTGAGGCGGTCAAGGTTCCAAGTCGACCCAACGCTCCGTTATTCAAAGGCAAGCCGGGTAAACAGAGAACGGAGATTCGCTTTGATCCTGCAACCAAAACGGTGACCCTAAAGTTTTTAGTGCAAGACCCGAATGGTTATTTCATTCCGAACATACGGCGCGAGGACTTTGTCGTATACGAAAATAATGTCCGGCAGCAAAATACGTCAGTTGAGGTTGAGCACGCGCCGGCGACACTGGGACTGCTCCTGGAGTTCGGGGGCCGTATTCAGGGATTGAATCATGACCTCGGCCAAGAAGTCTCGCGAGCGGGCGAACACTTATTAGATGAACTCGGCCGCGACGATACTATTGGGATTTGGAAATACAGCGACAAGGTTGACCAAGTCGCCGGCTTCGCTCAAGATCACCTATCGCTTTACACGCCGCTTCTGACCCTAGGTACCCCAGAGCTCTCCGAATCGAACTTATACGATGCAGTCATCTTCATGGAAAACCAGATGCGACCAGTGACCGGACGCAAGGCGATCGTCCTCGTTTCGTCAGGCATTGATACATTCAGCAAAGCTACTTATGAACAGGTACTGAATACAGCACAGGATTCTGATACTCCCATCTATGCACTCAGCCTGGTACCAGATTTGCGGCAGCTCTCGGAAATGCACGGGCGCACCGGTCCTGTAGCGCGAATCGACTGGAATGAAGCTGATCACAGACTCGAGGAGATCGCCAGAGTATCAGGGGGACGCGCCTACGCCCCCGAGAACACTGTCGATTTGCCTCCGATCTACGATGACATGCTCGAAAATCTTAAGGTCCGCTACGTGATTAGTTACCGCTCCTCCAGCGATCTGCCTCCCAACGTGCCACGCAGGGTACGCGTCGAGCTAGTCGATCCAAAAACTGGTGGCCCTCTCCAAATTGTTGATTCAAATGGTAAGAAAATTCCCGCGAGCATAGTTGTCCAAGACAGCTACACGCCAAGCATGGCTGCCGGCGGATAGGCCGTCCTACAAGCATTTGTGGTCTCGTTTTTCATTAATCCTTAAGTCCTAACAGTGCTTTATGCTCGCGAAGAATTGTTTTGGATGGGGCCGCTGGCTAGGCTGTATTAGAGGTCGCATGTGATCCTTTTTGATCTCGCGAGGGAGCATTTTATGAAAGCAGTTATGTCGATTATTTTAGTGCTGGGGCTGTCGTTATGTGTGGCCGCTCAGACCCAGGGCAGCCAGGGCAATACGCAACAAGACAACAGCCAGATGAAGCAAAACACACAGGGCAGCCAAACTAGTACATCGTCCGCACAAAATATGTCGGGTAAGGTCAGCCATGACGGTAAGACTTTCGTAAGCGATACGGACAATCAGAGCTATAAAATTGGCAACCCGGACGCTTTACAAGGTAAAGAGGATCAGCACGTTGCGCTTGTAGTGCACGTTGATCCCGACACGAATGTGATTCATATCATGCAGGTGGCCATGCCTCCGCAGTGAAGCTCTCCTGCAAGCGGCAATTGAAATAGTCCTGATCGGATCCGTCGCGCGTGCGAGCCGGCTCTTGCAAGAGAAATTGACATCTCAGCGCGGGGCCCACCTAAGCAGAGTCCGGATTTCCGCTTGCAGGTAATATCCATCACCGATCGATGGTTCCAAGACGCCAGCATCGATTGCTTCGGGAAACAAATCGCGCGCCTGCTCATATCCAGGAATTTGCACCCTCTTTGCTAGTTCGAGAAGATCGTCTTTCGGCATTTCGCCTGCAGCGAAAAATGACAGCAACAGCATAAGACCATCTGATCCAACAAATCTCTCGAGAGATAGGCCTTCCACAATGCTCTGATCGATTTGGAATTCACGGTGCCAATCGTATTGGCAGCCATATCTCGCGAGTACTCTTGGACTTGCTACCAGCTGATGAACGAGCCGCAACCCTTTCAGCCTTGTTATTCCAGGCTCCCCCTCAACCGAGAGCCACTCTACCCAGCCGTCTTCAATCCTGGTAATGAGTTCATTGCAGGTGCTGCACCTCCATCCCACAGATCTGGAGTGCACCGGCCTATTCTGACGGCTCATGCGAAAGTTGTTGGATGCAGCCATTCAAATCACTCCCGTTCAGAGCATTTCGAGGGGCCGTGGTTCCGTGGGAGGCGGAGAGGCCCGGTCTAGTTCATCGAGATCTTGTTTCGTGAGATGAAGATCGGCAGCAGCTCGATTTTCTCGGACGTGTTCTGGAGTTGCGGCCCGCGGGATTGCTATACATTCGTCCACCCGAAGCACCCATGCGAGTGCGATCTCCGCCGGCGTCGCGTTATGTCGGGCCGCAATTCTCTGAAGCTGTGGGTGGTTAAGCAGCCGGCCTTGTTCTATCGGCGAATATGCCATGATCGGAATATTTCGCTCCAGACACCAAGGCAGTAAGTCATATTCGATTACGCGCCGAGTGAGATTGTAGAGTACCTGGTCAGTAGTGACATTTGAGCCACCGTCGATGCTGACGACCTCTTCCATGTCGTTTACATCGAAATTGCTTACGCCCCAGTAACGGATCTTGTCGGCATCCACAAGTGCCTCGAAGGCGTCGATAGTTTCTTCGAGAGGGATGCTGCCACGCCAGTGGAGAAGATAAACATCCAGGCGATTCGTCCGAAGCCGTCGCAAGCTGCGTTCACAGGCTGCAATAGTTCCGCTGCGACTCGCGTTTTGCGGCAAGACCTTACTCACTAAAAAGACCTCGTCGCGACGTCCGGAGATGGCTTCACCCACGAGTTCTTCCGCAGCGCCATCGGCATACATTTCGGCGGTATCGACAAGTGACATGCCGAGTTCCAGCCCAAGCCGCAGAGCAGCGATTTCTTCCTTACGCCGACGCGGATGTTCCGCCAAGTGCCACGTGCCTTGACCCAGCACTGGAACTTCTTCACCGGCTGGCAGCTTTGTCGTACGAACTCCTGTGGCTGGCAGCATTGCGAATCTCCTGACAAAATATTGAAATGTTTTCTAAAATTACATAAGGCTCGTTATTTATGGAGGCGGCAGTATTCCCGCTTCAATGTCATCGACATACACCAGACCCAGCGCTCGCCAGGTTCGATCGATCGGACGAGTGGATCGTTTGTCTTGCGAAAATGATTTCTCGCCTGACGATTATTCGACGAATCACAGCATCCGACATGCCCGCAGTGAGGCACATCCGCAAATGCACCCATGTGTCGCCGATCTTTACACAGTCCTCGCAGACGTGCTTCGTTGGCTGCGTAAGCTTGAGGGAATCCAAATGGGTGCATTCGCTGATCATTTTTACCCCCGATTCCCAAATGAAACCGCGCTGCTCCTCCTAAGTCTCGATGCGTTCAGCGTTGCTCAGGCTACCTTGCGCGCTTGACCCGCTATCGTGCTGAATAGCTCGATCATTCCCCGGTTGAACGCCGGAATGTCATCAGGCTTGCGGCTTGAAACCATGTTTCCGTCGGTTACCACTTCCTGGTCGATCCACTCCGCACCTGCGTTGCGAAGATCGGTTTTTAAGGACGTCCATGAAGCGATACGCCGGCCTTTTGCAGCGCCCGCTTCAATCACGGTCCACGGGCCATGGCAGATCACTGCTACCGGTTTGGAGGAATCGAAGAAGGATTTTACAAAAGCAACAGCCTTGGGCAGCATCCTGAGTGTATCGGGATTCATTACTCCACCTGGTAGCAACAATGCGTCGAAGTTATTTGGATCAGCCCGATCGAGAGCGATGTCCACGGGAAATTCTTCTCCCCACTCCGTAAAGTCCCAGCCGCGCACATGCTGGGTCTTCGGAGATACAATGCTGGTTTCCGCGCCCGCCTGGTCGAGTGCCTGGCGAGGCCGGACCATCTCAATTTGTTCGAAACCATCGGTTATGAGAATTGCGACTCTGAGTCCTTGTAAGTTGTCCATTGTTTCCTCCCGTTCATGATTCACGTTAATAAATCTGGTAAAGGAAGCGACTAAAGTTTCGCCGCAAGAACGTCTATCTTCTCGATAGACGGTGGCTGCGCAAAAAGCTCGGAAGCTTTTTCCTTGAGTGCTGCGGCAACTTGTCCTGAGAGGTGGGCTTGCCTTCCGGCTTCATCCTCGAACGCATCGAAAATTCCAAACGTCGATGGTCCTAATCGGATTGCGAACCAAACCGTAGTGCCTGGCTCCTGCTGCACAAGCGTCAAGCCACCACGTAAGAAGTTTTCTACTTCTGGTTCTCTTCCGGGTTTCGCCTCAAGCCTCACCCACAGCGCCATCTTCACCATTCCACATCTCCTTTGAATTCATCGTTAATATGGCCATCGACCTAACTCGACGACCTTTAAGATGCTTCAACCAGTCAAAAAGGAGACCGTCTATCCTCCGCGCTGGTTACATCTACGCTGCCTTCGCTAGAGACTTCACCATCCCGTGCGGATCAAAGACAAATTTCCTCGGTGCTCCTTTGTCGAAGTCTTTATATGCCTGGGGGGCTTGCTCGAGGGAAATCAGCGTGACTTGCAAATGCTTACCGGGATTGACCCTGTCGTGGAGGATGGCTTCCATCAGTTCGCGGTGATATTTCATCACGGGACATTGGCCTCCCCATATCGACTGACCTTTTACCCAGGCAAGACCCCAGCGCAGTGGCTGGATTCCTTGCTTTCGCATTTCGTCGGCTCCTTCCGGATCTTCGGGGAGGTAGAGGCCAGGAACCCCAATGCCACTAGGAACGCGGGAAACATCCATGAGTGGGTTCAGCACTGGTGCTTCAACATCGGACTGCTTGCCCAGTCCGTGTGCTTCATAGCCAACGCAATCCACCGAGGCATCCACCTCCGGAACTCCCAATATCTGCTGAATACTGTCCCTAAGAGAGTCCGTCTTAGTTATGTCGATGGTCTCGCATCCCATCTTCTTGGCTAATGCGAGTCGCTCTGGGTTTCGGTCGCCTACGATAACAACGGCTGCTCCCAGGAAGAAAGATGACTCAGCGCAACACAAACCGACCGGACCGGCGCCGGCTATGTAGACGGTGGAGCCGGAACCTACGCCGGCCTGTACGGCGCCGTGATACCCGGTGGGAAAAATATCCGACAGCAGCGTGAGCGAGTCGATTTTCTCCATTGCCTGGTCCTTGTCGGGAAATTTCAGCAGATTGAAGTCTGCGTATGGAACCATCAGGTAATCAGCTTGGCCTCCTTTCCAGCCGCCCATTCCGACGAATCCATAAGCTCCGCCAATACCAGCGGGATTTGTGTTTTGGCAGAGATTAGTAAAGCGTTCCTTGCAGTTGCGGCAGCGGCCACACGCTATGTTGAATGGAACCGAGACCAGGTCTCCGACTTTGATGTACTCCACATCAGGACCAGCCTCAATGACTTCACCCGTGTTCTCGTGACCAAGCACGGTCCCTTTCGGAGCCGAGGTTCGCCCTCTATACATGTGCAGGTCGCTTCCACAAATATTGGTTAATACCAACTTGACGATGACCCCGTGATTGCACTTTCGGCCGTCGGGAGCAACTAGTTTTGGATAGTCGATGCTTTGAACCTCAACCTTATGAGGCCCCATGTAAACCACTGCACGATTGTTTGCCATAGCTTTTCTTCCTATTTAGGTGAATGCATTAGTTGAATAGTTCAACTCGGTTTGAAAGCGGCTGCGCCTGCTTCGGGCACAGTTTGATCCTGGTCGCCAGAACCGCCGCTAAACGCCAACTGCTCCGATCACCTTGCCACCTTGTTTCAGGGGGATGCCGCCAGCAAAAATCATGATTCGGCCATGTTTCGAGGCGTGAATCCCGAAAAACTGTTTACCGGGTTGAGAGTGGGTAGCCAGCTCTTTTGTGGAAATGTCGAGTGCTCTGGCTGTAAATGCTTTGTTGATGGAGATATCTATACTGCCGATCCAAGCTCCATCCATTCGTGCGTGTGCTATTAAGTTGGCTCCGGAGTCGACTACGGCTATGTTCATCGGTTGACCGATTTCCAATGCCCGCTTCTCGGCGGCGGAAATTATTTCTCTTGCGTTATTCAGCGTGATCATAAAAGGCCTTGGTTACGAGGCTAATAACTGAGATTCGCTAGAACAATTCATCCGGAGAATCAATTGTCCTTGCGACATAGGACTTACAAGTGCGTGCAGCCGACGTTCGAACGATGTTTTAGGAGCTTGGCAATATCAAAGAGAACTCGCACAATCAGGTTCTGGCCGATGTTGCTAGCCGAGATCAACTACAACGGCGGCATCGAATTTCGAGTAGTACTTCTTTACATCTTCTGCGCCGTACTTGTTGCGGAACTTCTCAACTACAGAAGAAACAATATTCGAGTCGGTTGTTGGCGTAACTTTAAACTCGCCTTCTACATCCCCGACCGAAATCTTTATTGTCGGATTAGCGAGCACGTTCTTGAACCATTGACTATCGTTACCCTTAACTGGCAATAGATAAAGTTTGTTGCCCTCAAGGACGAACCAGACAGTATTGGTGATTGGGCGTCCAGTTTTTCTCCCCGTTACAGTGAGTTGGATTTCAGATTCTTGCGCCAGCCGTTCTTTTAGCCCTGTTGTTGCCGTTGCCATACAACCTCCGCTATTGCCGAACTTCAACCTAAAGAATTAAGCCGCCTTTTCGAGTCCCGCATCTCGGAACGAGACAGTAGCGATCGCCGACCAGTCCGCATTTCCCATTTCCTGTGCTAGGGCAGCTAAGAATCGATCACGCACAAGGCTTGCCATAGGCATGGGGACAGCCGCCTCTTCCGCTGCAGCGAGAACTAATCGGTTGTCTTTTAAACCAAGCGGCAATTTGAAACCCGGTGGCTCAAACTTTTCGGCGGCGATGATCGCACCATAGTTCCGGAAGACTGGAGCCGCAAAAAGCGAACCGGTCATCACTTCCAGAAACTTGTTGGGATCAAAGCCGGATTTCCGTATCAGAGCAAAGGCCTCTCCCAGACTCTCTATCGCGACGGTGATCATGAAATTGCCAGTCAGCTTGATTAAGTTCGCTTCGGGTGAATCTTCGCCAGCAACGAATGTCTTTTGCCCCATGGCTTCAAACAAAGGTCGGCAACGTTCGATCTGGTCGGTGGGACCAGCCGCGACTATGAAGAGTTTTGCGGCAGCAGCTGCATCGGGACGTCCAAACACCGGAGCTGCCAAAAAGTACTGCTGCTTCTCGCGGTGAGCCGCGGTCAGCCGGCGTGAGAGCGCCACGCTGATTGTGCTCATGGAAACATGTACGGCGCCCGCGGGAAGGGATTGGAGGACGCGTCCCGGCCCAAGCACTGCATCTTCCACCGCCGCATCATCGGCGAGCATCGTGATAACGACCTCTGCTCCTGCAGCAGCTTCGCCGGGCGTTCCAGCAACAGTTGCACCCAGCGATCTAAATTCTTCGGCACGGCTTTTTGTCCGATTGAAGACAGTCAGAGTGTGTCCCGCCTTAATAAGGTTGCGAGCCATACCTGAACCCATGTTGCCTAGACCTATAAATCCTACTTTCATTTCATTTTTCTTTCTGTCGATCTCCTTTGGGACTCAAAAGGGATATTGGCGCGGCGTGTGTTGCACCGTGATCCAATGCGGAGTTGTGAACTCTTCTAATATCCACTCACCGCCAAAACGGCCTATGCCGCTGTTCTTCTCTCCACCAAATGGAGCTGTAGGCGTGTCGTCGACGCTGCTGTCATTGACGTGGGTCATCCCCGCACGAACTCCAAGCGCGAACCGCAGTCCGCGTGCCTCATCGCGAGTGCATACACTGCTTGAAAGTCCAAACGGAGTGTCGTTTGCTACATGCAGTGCTTCAGCCTCGCCATTCACTTTTATGATGGGCGCAATTGGACCAAAAGTTTCGAACCTAGCAATCGGCATGTCATTCGTGACGTCCGCGAAGACTTGAGGTGGAAGGACGAGGCCGTTGGGGTTTCCTCCGAGAAGCTGTCGCGCTCCGCCTGCGCGAGAGTCATTGACGTGTTTCATCATGTTCGTAAGCTGCTTCGAGTTAATGATTGGACCAATTACTGTGTCCGGATCTTGGGGGTTGCCAGCTTTCAGAGTCTTGACATGAGCTGTGTAGCGATCGACGAACTCGTCATATAAGGTTGCGTCGACAATAATGCGATTTGTACTCATGCAGATTTCGCCCTGATGCAGGAACCTGCCGTAAACCGCAGCCTTTACGGCATAAATGAGATCGGCGTCATCGAGTACGACACACGGGGTATTTCCCCCAAGTTCCAGCGCGACGCGCTTGAGCATAGGACTCGTCGCGGCAAGTTGCATAACGTGTCGCCCTACATCAGTCGACCCGGTGAACGAAATCAGAGCTGGAATCGGATGCTGAATGAATGCATCGCCTATCTCGCTGCTTGACCCAACTATTACGTTCAAAACTCCGGGAGGCAATCCTGCTTCCTCGTAGATTTTTGCAATCAGCAGGCCTCCGGTTATCGGCGTCTCCTGAGAAGGCTTAACGACTACCGTGTTACCTAACGCGATCGCAGGACCAACCGAACGATGTGCCAAGTAAATTGGAAAATTCCAAGGGCTAATCACACCGATAACGCCAATGGGCTGACGGTAAGCGCGACTCTCCTTGCCCGGTTCATCAATGGGGAGAATCCGTCCCGTCACGCGATATGGGAATGACGCTGCTTCGCGTGTGATGGCAAAAAGCATCTGCCACTCGACTTCCGCCTTGATGCGCGTGCTCCCGGACTCACGTATCAACCAATCCAGAATCTCTTCATGACGCGCGTCCATGATTTCGAGCGACCTCAGCATAATGGCCGCACGCTCGGCGGGCAGCGTATCACGCCATGCGGGTTGGGTTTTCTCTGCGGACTGGTAAGCTTCATCGAGATCACTTTGATCAGCCATGGCGATTTCTGTGACGGTCTCGCCTGTGAAAGGATCGGTGTCCTTGAGCGTTCGACCACGGTGCCCGGGCCGCCAGGAACCGTTGATGTATTGGCCGTTAAAGCCCGAGTAGCGCGGCGGCACGCTGCTTGTTGTTTCTGATTTCGGTGGCATGGTTGCAACTAAAGTTGTCATAAAACCTTCTCTTTATTTGGACACGGCTTTTGCTTGCGACAGGTGAGCGTCTATGTCGGCAACAAGATCTTCGAACTCGTACGATCCGTCATGCCGAATGTTGTTAACAAAGAACGTGGGAGTGCCGTTGACGCCACTGCGGACGCCGCCTAGGAAATCACCTTGAATCTTGTCGGAGAATTCGTGATTGGCGATCGCATCGCGAAGACGGTTTGGGGGCAATCCGAGCTCGCCCCCGAGTTCGAAAAGCAATGGAATGCCTAGCCGGTCTTGGTTTTCGTAAATACCATCGTGCATCTCCCAGAACTGGTCGTAGACTGCGGCTAACTCTGCAGCCTCCGCCGCCGGCTCAGCGTAAGGATGGATCTCGGTCAGCGGGAAGTTGCGGAACACAAATCTCAGCTGGTTCCCGTAGTGGTTCTGTACGGTCTTCACGATGTAGTAAGCAACCCCGCAGTGCGGACATTCGTAATCGCCATATTCGACAAGAGTGACGGGCGCATGTTCATCTCCTTGAATATGGTCGCTAGATGAAACTGGAACTTTTAACGTGGAAGCCATAAACAATTCCCCTATTTAGGCAGATCCTCGAGCGCTCGCAGGATCCCGTCCGCGCCGGGATTCACCGCGACGGGCGAGCAGTAACTCCAAGTGATCGTCCCGTCTTTATCGAGAACAAACAGAGCGCGTTCGCAAAACCCGTCCTTATCGCGGTAGGCGCCGTATTGTTTGGCCACTGCGCCTTTCGGCTCAAAATCGGAAAGTAGTGGGAAGTGCAGGTGGCGGTCCTTTACAAACGCCGCATGGCACCAGGCACCGTCTACGGAGATACCCAGAAGCTCCGCTCCGTATTTTTTAAACTCGGGAAGGACTTGGTTATAGAGCGACATTTGATCTCCGCACACCGGACTCCAATCAGCGGGATAGAACGCCAGAATTACGGGCTTGCCTCGCAACTCACTGAGCCTAAGCTTTTGATCAGGAGTGACGTTGAGCGTGAAATCCGGAGCCGTAGTCCCCGGACTCAAGATCTTCGCAGCCATTTATTGCCTCGCCGGCATTCTTCGAATGCGCAAGACAATTCTGCCGAGTATGTGACCCGCCTCCAGCCGCTCATGAGCTTTCGCCGCCTCTGCCAACGGATATGCCCCCGCAACAGGTACATGAAGCCGAGCCTCTATTGTGGCCTGCTCCAGTCGTGCAAATTCCTGCGGACCAACAGCCGCGTCATAGGAAATCAGGCGGAATTTGGATCGGCGCCTGGGCTCGGGTTCCACCCCATTGGGGTACGCCACTCGACCATCTTTATTTACGAGGTCAAGACATTTCTCGAGATCATCCCCACCCGCTAAAGCTAGGACTGCGTCAATACCATGAGGCGCACGGCCGGTAAGCTCTTCCACGGCATTGTCGCTACGAGGATCAAAGACGCTGCTAGCTCCTAGTTTCTTGACGAGCGCGGTTGCAGGTCCGCCAGAGGCTGTAGCAATAACACGTGCGTGATGGCGCTTCGCGAACTGAACTGCAAGTGTTCCCACCGAGCCCGTCGCACCGAAGATCAAGACATACTCTTCTCGACGCACGTGCAGATGATCATCAATTCCCTGTAGCGCGGTTAATCCTGGCACCGGTGCGGCTCCAGCCTGCAACATGTCGAGCGGTTTCGGAACGCGTGCAACGTGCTGGTCGTCTATTGCTTTAAACTCGGCATAAAAGCCGCCTTGAGGATCGGAAAAATCGACTCCATAAACGCGCTCGCCTATTTCGAAATCTCTGACTCTAGCTCCCTTTTCGACAATCACACCTGCGCCGTCGGTTCCGGGCACAAGAGGAAATTTAGGAGTCCCATAAGGCCTCCACGAACCGTCGCGTATCCAAGTATCCCACACGCCAACGCCAGCAGAGTAAAGCGCCATTAGTACATCATGTGGCCCGTGTTCTGGCACTGGAACAGCGTGAAGTGTGAGGACCGCTGGCGGTCCAAATCGATCAATCGCGGCGGCCCTCATTGTGGAGGGCACCCTCGGTAAGCGGCGTCCTGCGGCTTTAGTCGCTGTAGCTCCAAGAATTGCCATGGAGAGTGTCTCGTTCGCCCAAGGTCCCAGAATCGAGATCGGGCAAGGGGACCCTAAGTTATCCTCGGAGCAGTCAGGCCAACTTGCGCCCAGACTCAAACGGAACGCGGGACATCGCCGCTAACAGGCCCCTTTTGTAAGTTGTTATGGGTTATTTTCTGAAATAGGCGGCGGCCTACTCCGAACTTTACGTTTCAATTTGTGAATAACCGCCAATTCGAACCAATGCTGCTTGCCCTTCGGTGTATCCATAAGGGATTTGGCTCCTAAGTCAAAATGTTAACGACCGATGACACCTATAACAATTGCCCGTGCGGATAGAGCCGGATTGCGCGGGTCTCTCTATGAGAGACTCCACCTTCCGGTTAAAAGGCTCATACGACTTCAGGCTTAAAGGTTGCGAGAGAGACTCTCTTTCAGGCAGCTTTTGACGCAGCGTCGATCATCCCGTGCAGGTGCGCTGCCGCGTTTTCGATGTCGTAGTGCTTATACTGTCCAGCACGGCTCTCGGCCGAAAGCACCGCGCAACGGTGCACATCCTTAAAATCGCCGTATGGGAATTTATATCTTCGTTTTGTGTCTTCGGCGAATTCGTCATCAACTCCCAAGTGCCACTTCCCGTATTCGTGAAATCCGTGAGCGCGGATGAACTCATTCTCCTTCTCCGCAGAGGGTTGGTGTTCGCTCCATGCATCACGTCCGTCGAACACCGCCCTTCCTGTTAGGACAAGTTCTTTGGCGTAGTCGAATGCTCTCGTGTTTAGTTTGATTGCCACAGTTGGTACCTCTGAATCATCGGACTCTCGGCGGTCGAGCCGCCGGAGGTGGTGGAGTCGGCGTTTCACGGATCACCGGCGCCACATGTGGAGGAAACTCGTGATCGACCATCGGACCAACAGGTCTTGCTGCACGTAATGCCTCGACTTGGACTGGTTCGAGCGGTCTACCTGGGTGTTCCACCATTACCGGACGTCGTACTGCGAAGGGAACTGCCGGTGGAGGTGGAGGATTTCTATACAACATCGGAGGCGGTGGTGCGCCCGGCGGCCTCGTTCCAGCAACTCTAGGCGGAGGCACCGCACGCGGTGGAGTGTGTTCTGCACCGCCGCTCGGCGGCGCATTGCGTGCTACCGGTGGTACTGGGAGTCGATTACCACCTGGGCCCGCACGAAAGAGGTTTTGCGCCCTGGGTGCCGCAGCAAAGTGAACCGGACGAACCGGGGGCTTTGGCACGGGTTTCCCGGGCATTACTGCAGTCCTCGCCGGGTTAACCGGAGGATGCGGAGTTATCTGTGCCTTTGCGAGTTGCTGCGAGGAAAGCCGAACTGCATGGTTAGCTACCGGATCCCCTCTGCTGAACACGTCTTTTGGTACTGCTGTTGTTGCTATGTCACGATACGCGTAATGCACGTTATTTATGTTGGTTATATTCGTGATGTTCGTAATGTTGGTCACGTTGCGAATATTAGTTATGTTGACCACGCGCAGATATTCGCCCCCGAAGTGATACCACGGAAAAAACGGTTCGCCGGGTCCCAAGGGAAACCAGCCTACCAATCCAACACCTATTCCGATGTCGAAGCCTGGCCCTCCCAGGAAGGCAACGAAAGCGGGCGCGTAAACCGGAGCGACAAGAAGCGGTCCTGGCAACCAGCCCCAAACAGATCCAATGAAAACCCACCGGCCAAAATGAAACGTGCAAAATCCCCATGGTTCATCTTCAATCCAGGTCCAGCCCCAAGGGTCAATCCACGCCCAGTGACCGAAACGATAAGGGACCCAGCCCACTGCCACACCTGCGGGAAACCACACTGGACCATAGTCGACAACCTCCTGCCATGAGCCGTAAGCATCGAGGTCGTCATAGCCGGGAGTTGACGGGTTCACATATTGTGCAGAGACGGACGACGCAAGGTGATGGTCCCGTTCCTCGCACCATCTATCAAAGGCATCCGGCGGAGGCATATCAGTGGAATCCGCCACGACCGGATCTTGTCCTATAAGCTCAACTGCCTGGCCAGCTGCGACATTTTGAGGAACATCTGCACCGCCTACTTCCAAGCTGCCGCTATTCACACTCGCACGCGTCCGGTTGTTATCTGGATCGGTATCGATGCGATACTTACCGGGTGCAACAACTGTAAGAGCTCCATTCGGCGTGTCAAGTTCCACGATATTATCCGAAGGCAACTGATAAACGCTCACGCGCACTGTGCCTTGCGCTAACCCCAGCTGCATAGTCTTGTCGTCCAGATTCGTTATGGTGAGGTCCGTGGATTCTGACAAGCGCACAGTGTAGGGACCCACTTCTAGTTCTGCCCGAGCACCTTTGTCCGTATAGATTCGATCACCTGTCGTCGCTGGAAAGTTAATTGTCGCCTGGCTCCACTGATCCAGTCCTGCCCGTAAGAAAGAGACGTTCCCTTTCAGGTAACTGATCCGAGCAACGCGAGCCGGAGGATTCCCGGTGGCTGCATTTTCCTGAGTCGACGAATTCTCTAGAGCGGAAGTCTGAACGTCCTGCGCCAAAGAGGGTGTAGCCAGGAGGAAGAATACGACGAGGCCAATAAGAGAGGGAGAGAAGCGCGTGTGCGGCGGGGCTTCCTTGTTTGAGCAACTCGCTTCGGGAACTGACCTTGGAAGAACTGGATGTGAGATTTTCCCGGAAAACAAAATGCGACGCCAAAACCGGGTCACTTGCCACTCTCCAGTGAATGCATCCTATGTGACTCGATGAGCGTTAACAATTCATCGTCCGAGTGAACAAAGGCTTGAAAGGCATGGCTACAGCAGCATCCACCTTAGGTAAAGAAAGCGAGTACAACTAGAAACGTAGGATCACAGACGTGCAGCTCCTGTGTCACATTGAGGCGAACTTCGTTACCTCAATTTGCAAACCTCTACCAAGGCCTACGCGTAAAATCTATTTAATTATTTGCTTGCGATCTCGAGTTTCTGCTCGAGCTTCTCGAGCTTTGCTCTTTCCTCTCCGTACTGCACGAAAGACGAGATCATGTTCGACAATTCGTGAGCTGTTTCGGTATTTTCTTTTAGATATTCGGTGTAGGACCCTGTGGCTGGCCTTATCTGATTCTCCCTTAAGTGATTGATCGCTGCTGTTGTGTTTGCGGCCAAATCTTTAAGGAGAGGCATCATGCGGTCGATCGCTTGCTGCTGCCACGGCGAAGCGGAATCACGTGCCGCTTGAAGTTTCTCAGCAGTGCGGCCCAAATTATTCACGTCCTCTTTTATTTTATCCAGCATATACGCGTGACTCTGCCAGCTCACATCGGAGCGCGTTAACGCTTCCATCTCGTCCGCATCCTTGCTTAGGACGGCTGCTTGCCCCCTCGCGTCCTCGAGAAGCTGGGTAACTTGCGGATTTTCATCGCTTTGAACCGCAAGTGCAGGTTTGGCCAAAAGCGTTGAAAAAAGAAGCAATACTGCCATGAAAACAGAAGTTACCAACCATCGACCACTCTTCGTATTCACTGAGATTGTCATACACTCCTCCATTGTGAATCGCTTGAAATTGAAAATGCGTCCAGCGACTCGCGTATCGAAAACTATGACTGGCGCGCCTGAGTCTCTGCTCTTCGTACCGCATCAAGAAAGACTTTTGCGGCCGGAGGAGGAGGCACCTTTCCTGTAATGATGGCGCGTGTGCTTAAATCGCGTCCATAAATTGCTTTGATAGATTCAGCGTCAGGGCGTACGTATGCGCCGTCAAGCGTGGCGCCGGCGAACGCACCCTTAGACCGGGAATAACTTAAGATCTCGGTTTCCAGCTTCCAGTCAGTCCCCGCCGCTGCGTGCCGTCCGACAGGTCCAGCGGCTGCCGAGGCTTCAGCGCCGATTTGAAATTTGTTGGATAGTAGATGATCCATTCCTTTTTGAGTCATGATCATCAGTATGTTATCGACTCCTTTCAGTCCGGTCTGTGCGCCCCAACTGCCGCCCGTAATTGTGAAAAATGCAGGAGCGCTCCAGCCACTCGCTGTCCTGCAGGTCGCTACCCCTTTGCCGTGTTCGGCTCCAACTATGAGCCCGCCCTTATCTCATGTGGAATCACAGCAATGCACTTCGCGTGCTTAATGACCTCCTCGGGAATGCCTTTGTCCGGGGTACTCATGATTTCCTGCAAGACACTGGCTGAATGAGTCTTCCAGGAAACGATCCGAAGACCAGCTGAGTTTCAGCCTCAGTCTTTAGATCTCAAGCGTGATGCGGTTTTCCACGGAAGTGATTCCGGGCGCCAGCCAGGCAACACGTTCCGCCTCTTCCTTTTCAGCCCAGGAACGTACGGTTCCTTTCAAAATCGCCTTTGTGCCCTGTACTTCGACTGAAATCCGGCTCGCATCAATCTGCGCGTTCCGTACGAGCGCCTCCTCAATCTTCTTCTTTAGTTCCGAAGCCGTGGTGCGAGGTTTGACAACGATCAGGTTCGTGACTCCCTTAACCCCAGATAGGCGGCGCAGAACGCGCTCGGCGTCCTCTTTCTGGTACTGCCACTCAACCTCTCCCTTAAGGGTTACCCATCCCTTAGAGACCGTAACTTCAATTTTGTCAGACGGAATTCCAGCGTCCCATTCGAGCGCACGAATAGCTGCCGCCGCTATGTCCGCGTCGGTACGTTCGCTAGGCAAACGAACCTCGATGTCATTGGCGACAGCCTTGACCCCTGGAACACGATGCGCAGCTTCTTCCGCAGCCCATTTCTTCAGAAAGGAATCAACCCATCCGGTGAGTATGACTACGCCGTCCTTCACCGACACGCCGATCTCGTTCGGTTGTACTTGCGCGTCCCACTTCAATTCGGCTAATACATCTCTTTGAATTTCTTCATCGGTTCGAATCAACGTTGCGGTTGCCATGATGCGTAATTCCTTCTGTAGAGTCGGTTGCTACTCTCGTGCGGGCTCTCTTTATCTTGGCTAAAACTCAGGCCACAGCTTGTTTGGCCTTTTGCATCGCGAAGCTGCACAGTAGCAATTCTTAGACTAGTCACCTGTAACGGTGGAGGACAATTCACCGAGAGAGCGACCTGAGAGTTGGACAGAGCTTGTAGGAGTTGCTCGCACGCGGGTTGCAGGCTTTCGTCCGACTTCCGGGATAGGTCAGGATCAGTTGATTGAAACAGGGCCCGGATAACGAAGCCGGAAGAACTCTACACACTAGCCAAGTCAAACATCCGCTAAATGAGTCCATGCGGAGCGGATTTGGCTTATGCTCGTTGAAATCGTCGCCAGATGCGTTATCACAACCTAGCCGACACGCCCTAAGCAGTGACCTTATGGGGGAACCTCGACAGCGGTACGCCTGCACAATCCACATAATGTGTGACTTTTGTCCAACCACGGTGAATACCGGAGTTGTCGCTTGCGGATGAAGTGCAACGCGCCACCCGGGAACGCTCCTGAAACGGACTGCTTCGTGTTTGCCGTAAACTTCAGACAGATGTGAAGGCAAGCTTTCGCTACACGAGCTCTTGAGGATCTCCGCCGCTAGCGACAACCTCCCACTTGGATGCTCCTAAACGCATCAGCTGCGCGTCGCATTGGCGAAGGCATCGAACGGGCATTGTTCTGCTCCGCCAGGGTGGGTGATATATCGAGCAGAAGCCAATCTCGGCAGGGCCAACCACGGCGTTAATGACGACAATTCCCACTCGACGAGTAGCAAGTCCGTTTCCAATCTTTGCCGAGAATAGAGGAGTGATTCCCAAAAGAAGAGCGGCCCAACAATTTACGCACGTGCGCACGCCGAAATCCGAAAGCTTCACGGTTGCGAGCTTAGGAGGTATGTGTATTGTGCGGGTGCTTCCGTCAGCTTATCGTCACTGTGGACCCAATTACGCAGTTAAAGCACAGACCAAGAACTCCCATTTGCTCAGCGCAGTAAACGAGCCTCGATTGGAAATGTTCTGGGCTGCTCACATTGCGAATGCGCGGGCGCCCGGCCCTTGCGCATGTAGGTCGATAAGACACTTAGGACTCAGTGGTGATATGTTTGGCGACCCAGGTAAAGCAAAATCACCGCAGGCGGCTACCAGAGCCGCCGCAGACATGTCCAAGTAGAGCAACGCGCGAACTGCTTCGTGTTGCCAATCGACGATTTGCGAAGGTGCAAAGTTTTGACAATTGCCTGACAATCCCTGGCGGAAACCGATCCAACATTGTCTGGCAGAGTGAGGATGCCGACGTGTAATCAGGTACTCGGTTAGTGTTACGCGTGGCCAACAGCCTGATTACCTTCAGGATGAAAGTCCGGATTTCTTCCATAGACGTGTAGCCTCAATAAGTTTGGCTTCTGTCGTCCGGTGAACACAATGTATGAGCCCGCATGGAGGAAGCTGCAGGACAGAATTCTTGTCGTGGCAGATGATCCTTCAGTTCGAAAGACTTTAAAGCGACTTTTTGAGGTTGAGGGCTTTGCCGTCGAGACTCGGTCAGAAAAGCGAGCGGGACTCGCTAGTTTTTATTCCAATCCGCCGGCCGCAACGTTTCTGGATTTACACCTACCGAAGCTGTCAAAACAACATTTGTGTGAAGAAATGAAAGCCGCATCACCTTCGATTCCGCTCATTATCCTAAGCGCCTCGAGTAGCCTTCACCAAAAAATCCTATTGCTGGACAAAGGTGCGGATGACTACGTCACCAAACCATTCAATCAACGGGAATTGCTGGCGCGGCTGAGAGTGGCTTTGCGTCATAGCCAACGAAAGTACAGGGGAAATGAAGTCACCTTCGATGGCATTATGGTCGATTTGGAGAAAGTGGAGGTGACTCGAAATGGAACTTCAGTCGTCTTGACATCTCATGAGTTTAAGACTTTGCGATTCTTGGTTCAGAATCCCAACCGTGTCATCACACGCTCGGAGTTGTTAAAGGAAGTTTGTGGCTACGAACACGGCTTCACGCCCACTCGCACAATCGACAATCACATTTTGAAACTCCGACAGAAGCTGGAAAACGATCCACACCATCCTGCCCACTTCCGAACGGTGCGCCGGATCGGGTACAAATTCTCCCGCTAACTTCGGACGACAAAATACCTGGCTGCGTACTGAGCGGTTCAGTAGATGGCGCTAACCCCGCCCACCGGGGAAGTCGTGCCCATCGTGACACTCTCATTCTGCTTGACGATTAAGCATTCGCCAGCGGGGGAGTTCCCACAGATACCTGGACCCCGTCGTAGCGTGGAAAATTAGCCTCCTCACTACGTGCTCCGATTGAAGAAATCGAGCCTGAAGGGTCGTCGCGGGCTTTCCTTTGATGGGCGCGGCAACACTCGGGGGGCGCTTCCATGGGAACAATCGAAGATCTCTGATCCGCTTTCGAGTTTCCGCATCAGGAGCATACAGCTCGTGCAGAAATAGAACTAGTTTGCTCGCAGACAGAAGGCTTAACTCCTGATAAGGATGGTTTTCAAATGCCCACGCTCTACCGTATTTGTTTATCCACAGTTTAGCAGCTGGATGCATCTCTGCGATCCACTTTTCGACAACAAGCGGAACGGTACAGCCAAAGATATTGCTCGCCAAACGGATCACGATTGCGCAAAATTCGCGAAATTGAGGCATGCTTGCTGCATATTGCTCAAGAGTGTTCCAAAATGACTCGTTGGACTCCTGTTGCTTGAGGAAGTATCCGATCTCAAACAACCACGACATCTTTACCCAGCCCTCCAAGACATGATGAAAGGCGTGAACCAGTTGAAGAACAAAAATCTCTAGATCGTTCAGAACCGGGAATGCGAGATCTCGCCAGTGTTGAGTGTGAGGGCGATCGAGCGAGAACTTCGGCTCTGCGAACGGGATGTGAATTAGTTCGAAACTCCATATCGCGGTATGCAATTCGATTCCCACCTTCGTTCGTACCGCATACGAATTGTCAGACCGCGTTGCAATTCGCATTTGCGGTTTTTCAAATCTACTTTCGATACTGCCTTCGTCCCCTAATTTGTATCCAACTTCGACCAGCGCATCTCTTGCTCTATCGCGCGACTCCTCATCAATTAAATAGTCAACATCAGACAGAACCCGAAGCGCAATATCACTGCAGAAAAGAGGCACCAAGGAAAAACCTTTAATGATCGCGTATTTGATATGAGCTTGACCAAACCTCTGGTTGATTTCTGCAATGTCACCCGCCAATTGCACGACACGCTTCCGATTGCTCGCGAGATGTTTATCGAGCCATACCAAGATTTCGGTCGGAACTACGGCCCTAGCGTTGCAATTATCGACCTCTTGTAGAAAGTAGAGCGCTAAGCCCGATGCGTCCAGCCAACCAAGAGTCCGCTTCCAGTCGCGCGAACTAAAGCGTCGAAGTTTTTCAAACTGAATCGACTTCTCACCAGAAAAGCCCAGACAGGCAACAACGGTTTGAGCCAGTGCTCGGTTCACTGCACCTCCGCTTGTTCCATCAGTGAAAGCAGAGCAGGTGCGAAGTGACGATGAAATCTTGGCTGATCATTCGCTAAATCCGCAGATACAAACGAAATCCCCTCGCGGACGGCGGGATCGCATGCTAAGAAAGTCTGGCGGCCTATTTGAACAAGCCGCAAACCCAAATGGGTTAATGTGTGCGCCTCGAGGGATTCGGTTTCGAGTTCCTCAAATTCAGACGGTTCAGCCACAATTTTCCAAACGAAACAGAGAGAACCCGAATCAGTAACCGGCTTAAGAGCGAGTGCTTCGAGTAATTGGGAGTTAATGGCAGCACAATTAGTTTCTAGTCGGACAGGAATGCCGTGGAGCAGAACCGTTGTTTTTATCGGAGTGGGGGTAAATCTTTTCAGTAAGTCAACGATCATTCGGACCTCGTGCTCAGTAAACTTCCTGGATTCCGGCTGGACCTGCCGAAACGTTAGAGAACCGCTCGATTTCCCGCGCTACCGAATCAGGGGAGTCGCCATGGCGCAGGACCCAACACTCTCGGCTCACAATATTCTTCACTGTCTCCAATTGACATGTCCGCATGGAAGAAATGCAGCCAGGTAGTGTTTCAAGGTCAATTACAAAGCGAGTGAATGCTTCATCAGAACTGATGCGTCTAAAGGCAATCTTGTCAGTTCCTCCCGTTCTTTCAAGGAACACTATTTTCCCCACTTCGCAATATCGGGATTGCCTGACGCCGAAACGGCTGACCGGATCCACCTCGAAGGCCAGTTCTCCATTTAATGAAGTATGTGGTTCTACCGACGCTAATTTAGGAAAGTATTTAACAGCGTCAGGAAGTAACTTCACAACCGTTGGCAGGCCCCACGCCGTGACGCCAGAAGTTGATCGTTTGAAGTAGGTCCAATCGTCCGAAAGAAAGGCAAATCCCTTTAATGCAAGCGATAACGCGAGCGTAGACTTGCCGGCTCCGGACTCCCCGCCCAGGAGGAGTCCAACTCGGTTCTTGACCAGACACGCACAATGAAGAGGAGTTATTCCGATGGCTGCGCTGCAACTTCCCACGAGGACAGGGAGCAGCACGTACTTCCAATATTGGGCATCTTGCGCCATGTCCGGTGAAATTGACCCAATCACAGATCGATGCAGGAGATCGATTAGCATTGTGTTACCGGAACTGTACGAGGCATAGATCAAATGATTCATCCCACGAAAGTGGGGCTTGGGCCAAGGTCGCTTATCTGCCAAATCAAAATTTACAGTAAGGCGAAGCGACAGATCCGGCGCAAGTCCTTTTCCATCGACGAATTCAAATATCTGTTCGGCGGCTCGGAGTATTGCAGGGGAGTTTGTTCCGATTAGCCAGGTTGTACCAGCCACCTTGAAATGGGCTTCCAAGGGAAGAGGTGCTGCGATCACAACTTTGCGGATGCCGTGTTTTCTCGTTTGCTCTTGGAACATTCAATCCGCCGTCTGGACACTGGTGACATTGATTTTTGTCTTTTGCTGCGGCCCAGTGACCCGCACTAGTTTCCCTGCAAAGGGAGTAATCTTGTCCTGATTTGCTATTTCGTAAGTAGCTTGTTTCCCAGCGTCGTACAAAACATAGCTGGCTCCAAGCTGCTCAATGCAATGCTTGATGCAGCTCTGTTTTGTGTCACCCATACTTTTCAGTTCTTCCATCATGTGTTGATGCCCCTTGTAACGTGCACAGATGGTGTCCATGACTTCGCCGGTAAATACCTGGGATCCTGGAGTATCTCGTGGGGGCATGGTCCACCCCGTTCCAGCAAGTAGCACCAATGGCAGTAATCGTACCCATATTGTTTTACGTTTCATGAATTGTTCCCACTCATATGCTGGCGCATTTCACTTCTCTAATTTCGCTTTCCTGGAGCGCGTTTTTTACCAAGAAGATCCTGTCTTCTACATTAACCTTGGCGAATCCATGATTCGTCACGGCCTTGTCAACGTTTTGTAATCTCCCAGCATCCGGGCGCATCAGCTCACAACCCGTTATATTGCTAGCTTAGAGAGCGGGCATCGACAATTCCTCGCAGGCATTCATCCTATTTCCTCAACGCTGGTGCTGGTGGTCGAGGTTCGTTTGAAATGGCAAAGAAAAATTGCCGGCCTTTCACGTAGCGTTTCGAATTGGTGTCCCTTTCCGGCGCGATCAAATATTGGACGTTCCGGGTTGTCAAAAGCGCATGAAAGAGTGTGGAGACACGAAAATCCCGCAGACCGGAAGCTCTCAACAATGGACGGGATGGATCGGGACAATTGCTCAATCTCAGCTGCGCTCGTCTCGTCTCGGAACCCAGTTCGCCATCCGGCCTCGTAGGCT
>JAOAPG010000278.1 GCA_025462785.1 Acidobacteriaceae bacterium | reverse complement strand
GTATGGGGCTGGTTTCGCTGCTGGATACTCAGCAGCGCTTCTCGTTGGTTTCATGAACCGCCGGATGCGGAACCGCAAGTCCGGTGGTGTGGGAGGACGGCGGGGGAAACCCCGCCTCCTACCCGATCGAGGGACGCCATCATGCGAGAGCTACAAAAACCGGGTGTCGTTGTAGAATCGCCGAACTATGGTTTCTATAGCAATTGGTACCGCCCTTATTGGGCCAGACGACGAGACGTTTAAGATCACGGACTTTCTAGGCCAAGGTGCTTTCGGGGAGGTGTACCGCGCCGTAGGAGAGAACTTGAGGACGGTGGTTGCGGTCAAGCTTCTCCCGATTTCCTCTCTTGCGTCCCCCGACTCCGAGATTGCTTTATTAAACGAAATCAGAGCTGCACAGCAAGTGCAGCATCCGAATGTCATACAGGTGCTTCATGTTGATGGCGGAGCCTCATCACCTATCGGACCATATGTGTTCATGGAGTACGTTTCGGGTTGGGACTTTGGCGAAGATACTCCGTGGGCAGGTGCAGTCGACCGTCGACATTCCTCTGAATCGAACCATTGAAATGATGATTGATCTTGCTCAGGGTGCAAGAGCGATCAACAGCAAACTAATACATCGGGATATAAAACCAGACAACATACTGATTGAGGGCAAGACTTTAAAGATCGGCGATTTCGGTATCTCGAAATTCGTGGACGAAAGTACGCGTCTGCAAACCTTCAAAGGCGGTCAGCACATTGCTTACATGGCCCCGGAGGGGTGGCTGAACCAGGCGAATACCTTCAAACTCGCCAAGCGGCGTGGGGAATGGGCGGAGCTGCAATTTATGGCGTGCGCGTCCGAACAAGGGTTGCAGGTTAGCAAGCCTTGGGGAGAGATGGCCCTTATGACGTTGCGGTGGAAATATGAAGGGCATTTTGTGCGGGTGCAGGTGAAGTCGACAATTTTCAAAGATCGCGGAGGGTACTCGTGTTCGGTGCGGGACAGCAAGGGTCCTTATTTGGGCGATCCCTTTGATTTCTTGGCGGCGTATGTGGTTCCGGAAGATCTCTGGTACATCATTCCGGCGAAAAAATTCAAAATGCAGGGGAGCATCGCGCTGTATCCGAATCTGAAGAAGTCGAAGTATGGGGCGTATAAGGAAGCCTGGCGGCTATTGCGGGGAAAATCGCGGGCGGGCATGGTTGCTAGGATTGAGGCGTGTGCGGAGAGTTTAGTAGAGAGCAAATGCATAGATCCTTCGGTTGGCTTTCCTTACGCTACGCTGCACGAAAGACCGCCCTCCCGGGGCAGTGAGGAGGACAGTCCTCGCCCCAAGCGGAGCTTGAACGGGGGCACGCTTAAGAGTAAAAAGTAATGAGCTGTGGGCGGTATCGGCTCGGACAGGTTGCAAAGGTCTGCGCTTCATCAGGATGACAATCCGTTGGGTGGGCTGGAGGGTCGTAGCAAATGCTGCTGCTTGTTCCTTGTTATGGGCATTCTCCCTCCCACTCTTTCGCACAAAACGCGAAAGAATGGGGCACCCTCTGCGCTGCCTCTACGAGCGAGGTCAAGACCGAAAGCGTTGCCCGTCCGGTACGTCTACGTTGCTGAGGCCCTTGCCGCCCTTTTATTTTGCCTATTCACATTCCCCGGCAGGCTCTCGCCGGGATTGCGTTTCCGAATGAGAATCTTTTTTTTCTGCTTAGTCGGCAGGGATTGCTACGGGTTGGTTCATCGGCAGCTTGTGGGATTTTTGGTGTGGAGCTGGTGCTGGCTGGAGCCATTTGCGAACTTCCGGCAATGCGGCTCGCATCACTGTCTCTCCGGCTCTTACTAGTTCGGCGGAGTGTTCGAAGTCATCGTATTTATATCCGTTGACATCGGGTTCGATTACGAGATCGGCTGCCTGCTTCCAGATTCCGCAATTCATTTCTTGAGCTATCGAAAAGCACTGACCAATTACGTCGAAGAGATGGCGCGGGCCTTCTTGGTTATTTGTCCAGTTTCCGACCAGGTGCACTGCCAACACTCGCTCAGCGCCCATGTCGCGAAGGGGACGAGTCGGAACCGCGTGTGCGAGCATGCCGTCGACTAGCAGGCGTCCTCCGATTTTGACCGGCAAAAACATTCCAGGATAGGCGCAACTGGCGCGTACAGGATCGATCAGCGGACCTGCACGGAAGACCACGCCATCACCATTGGAAAAATCGGTAGCTGCCACGGCGAGCGGGATGCGCAGCTCCTCGAATGTCTTTACTTTGAGAACGGTATTCAGGAAGCCGACCATGCGCTGATTGTCGGCGAAGCCCATGCGGGAGATGGTCCAGCGGGCGAATGTTTTGAAACGGACTCGGGTGGCGACTTGCTCTAATTCGGCGGCCGAAACTCCGCTGCAATAAGCGGCTCCGATGAGCGCGCCCACACTTGTGCCAGCTACGAAGCGAATCGGAATGTTTTCTTCTTCGAGAACTTTTAGAACGCCGATGTGAGCTATGCCGCGGGCGAAGCCTCCGCCTAACGCGATGCCAACAGCCAAGTCTTTGGGGAGTGTTGAGGGCGAGCCCTGTCCCGAGAGCTCTCGGCCGAAGGCCTGCACGGAGCGAACGATTTTGCCCAGACTCTTCACGGGGACCTCACTTCATCCCGATTCACGTCATCCCAACTCGTTTCAGTCGATCATTCCATATACAGACTTCAGCAACTTAGATGCCAGCTATTTCTGGCGGGTTACACCCGCTCGATTGGTGGGTATGTTACTGCTGGGGTGCGGTTTAGTGTACCGCGGCTTGTAACCACTAAGTCCCTTAATCCTGATAAGTTGGAAGCATGATTCGAGAGATCTCAGCGGGCGGCGTGGTGGTACGTCGGGCAGAGGATGGCTGGGAAATGGCCGTGATTGAGCCGCAGAGGGAGCCTCCAGCGGATGACGCGGGCGCGGTAGGGAAGAGAAAGTCACAAAAAGTGGTACTGGCTTTACCGAAAGGGTTAGTCGACGCGGGAGAGAAATCAGAGGAGACGGCGGTGCGGGAAGTACGGGAAGAGACGGGGCTGTTGGCGGTTCGGGTGACGAAACTTCGTGACATTAAATACGTCTACGTGCGCACTTGGGGAGACAAGGAGCGCGTATTCAAGATTGTGAGTTTTTTTCTTTTGAAGTATGAGTCGGGGCGCATTGATGAAATCGATCCGGAGATGCGGATCGAGGTGAAGCAGGCTCTTTGGATTCCGCTGGAGGGAGCTGAACGCAAGCTTGCTTACTCGGGTGAGAAAGAAGTAGTCCGATTGGCGCAGGACTATTTGATATCTCATTCTGATGAGGTTGATGCGATCGGAGCTGAGTCCTCGCGCGTTGCCAAAAAAACAAAGTAACCAAGCTTTGCGAAATCGAATCATAGAAACTCAGGCTTCGGAGGGAATTTTGCGTTCTGAAAGTCGCGCTACGATTGGCTTTGTTTCTAAAATTCTATTAGCTGTGATTTTTGTGAGTTTGCCGCTCTATGCTCAGGACGCAAATTTCCATAATGCGCCGGCTTCAGCTGCGAAGATGAAAAACCCGTACGACAGTCAGCCGAGCGCGGCTCAGGCTGGGACGAAGTTGTTCGCGAGTCACTGTGCATCGTGTCATGGACCGAATGGGCAGGGGACAGGCAATGTGCCTTCGCTCGCCAAAGGTCCGGCGCAATCTGCGAGTAATGGCGAGATCTTCTGGTACGTCACAAAGGGCGATGTAGACAATGGCATGCCGTCCTGGGCGAGCTTGCCTGCGAACCAGCGTTGGCAGATTGTTACCTATATTAAGTCTCTCAAGAATTCCAAGGCGACGCCCGCCGTTCCTGCTGCGGAGCAAGCCGAAGCCCCAACAAAGACGAACGCGCCTTTGCCTAAGCCTCCTTTTGCGGATTTCCGTGTCGAGAAGCCGGGAGCGGTCAGGAAGATTACGGTGCGCGATCTTCCTGCGCCGTATGCAACCAAGTCGGCAAATAATGGGCCGGATGTTGTTGCGCGTCCGCAGAATGCTTGGCCCCAAGCGCCTGTTGGTTTCAAAGTTGAGTTGTATGCGAGTGGACTGGATAATCCACGGCTGATCCGCACGGCTCCGAATGGAGACTTCTTTTTGGCGGAGAGCGATAACGGCGATGTAAAGGTTTTTCGCGGAATTACGAGCGATGGCAAGCCTGAACAGGTACAGGTGTTTGCTTCGGGATTAAATCGACCTTACGGAATTGCGTTTTATCCGCCGGGCGCAAATCCGCAGTGGGTTTATGTCGGCAATACGGATTCTGTGGTGCGCTTTCCATATAAGAACGGCGATTTGAAGGCGAGTGGTTCGCCAGAGCATCTTGCTGATTTGCCGCACGGAGGAGGTCACTGGACGCGTGATATTCAGTTCACGCCCGATGGCAAGAAGATGTTTGTGTCGGTTGGATCGGCTTCGAATGTGGATGATCCTGATACGACTCCGGCGGAGAAGAATCGTGCCGACATTCTGGAGTTCAATCCGGACGGGTCGGAGATGCGCGTGTATGCGTCGGGAATTCGTAATGCGGGTGGCGGACTGGCCGTGAATCCGAAGACCGGTGAGTTGTGGTGCTCGGTGAATGAACGCGATGGGCTGGGAGATAACCTCGTTCCGGATTACATCACGCATGTGCAGGATGGAGGCTTTTATGGATGGCCGTGGTGGTACATGGGCGACCATCAAGATCCTCGGCACAAGGGGAAACATCCTGAGCTGAAAGAGAAAACTATTGTTCCGGATGTTCTGCTGCAGGCGCACAATGCTTCGCTGGAATTTACTTTCTATGAAGGCGAACAATTTCCGGGGGAATATCAGGGAGACATTTTCGCTTCGCAGCATGGTTCGTGGAACAGGTCGGTGCGCGCTGGATATGAAGTTGTTCGCGTACCGCTTCATCACACGGGACATGCGAGCGGCGAGTATGAGGACTTCTTGACGGGATTTGTGGTTGACAATGGACATGTTTGGGGACGGCCCGTCGGGATTACGGTGGCTCCGGATGGATCGCTGCTGGTGAGCGACGACGGATTGAATTCGATCTGGCGCGTCAGCTATACAGGGAAGTAAATCCTCATGAAAGCATTAAGGACTCGCGGCGGGAAGAGCACTCCGCTCGCGGGGTGCTTGCTTGCGTTTGGTCTACTCGCATTCCAATATGGAGACAGAAACGGCTTGAATCATATGCCGTTTACCAGGGTCAAAGCCATGGTTCCGGAGCTGAGCAAAGCACAGGCGCTGGCCAAGCAAGGGAATATTGATCTGCTTGCGGGAACGCCCGTGCAAGGGAAAGAGGTGAGTCTAAGAGGCGAACTTACGGACGCGAATTGTTATCTAAATACTGGCGATCACGCCTATGACCATGCCTTTTGTGCGAAGTTTTGTGCGGCTGCCGGATCTCCGATTGTTTTTATCGCAGACGACGGCGGCAAAGTTTATGTGGTTCTCACTGCGGAGAATGGCGTGCCACTGCCGCAAACCGCGCTGAATCAGCTGGGGGTTCCGGGAATTGTGGTTAAAGCAAAAATGCTCAGCGCTCATGGCGTCGATGCGATCGCTGTGGAGTCGACTGGGTGTCTTGATAATGGGAGGGGATGCCAGTAGAGCGTTTTGTCCTCCACCTTTCGCAAAGAACGCGAGAGATGGGCCACCCTCAGCTTGGCAAAGCGTGCCATTGTAGGCATGATGGAATACATGCGAATGGTCCGTGCGGTTCAGTCGTTTTTTATCCTTCATTTTCTTTTATTATCTTTGCTTGGTATTGCTGCTGTGGCAGAAGCAACTGCTGGAAAATATCTGCTTTATGTTGGCACTTACACTGATCATGGCAGCAAGGGCATCTATGCTTACCGCTTCGATCCGGCAACAGGCCAAGCGAGCGATTTAGGACTCGCGGCAGAGTCGGTGCAGCCGTCGTTTCTCACTGCCGATCCGAACGGGCGATTCTTGTATGCGGTCAATGAGACCGATATCTACCAGGGACAAGCTACTGGATCAGTGAGCGCCTTTGCGATTGATTCCGCGACCGGCAAGCTGTCGCCTTTGAACGAAGTGTCCGCGCGCGGTGCTGGCACTACGTTCATTACTCTGGATCGTACCGGCAAGTATGCTTTCGTTGCGAATTACAATTCTGGCAGTGTTGCCGTGTTCCGCGTGTTGCAGGATGGCAAGCTTGGCGAGTCTACGGCATTCGTGCAGCACAAAGGATCGAGCGTGGATCGAGACCGGCAGGCCGGTCCACATCCGCACGAAGTTGTTTTGTCGCCCGACAATCGCTTCGCTATCGTTGCTGACCTCGGAATTGATCAGTTGGTGGTTTACCCATTTGACTCGCAAAATGGAACCTTGGGGCAGCCGCACATCATTAAATCCTCAGCCGGCGCAGGTACGCGCCATCTTGTGTTTGGTCGAAACTGCAACTTTGTTTATGTGATTAACGAATTGAAGAACACCATCGTGTCGTACTCCTACAACGCGAAGCGCGGTGAGTTACGCGAGTTGCAGACAGTGAGCACGCTCCCAGGGGATTTTAAGGACACTAACACTACGGCCGAGATCCAGATGGATCCCGCCGGAAAATTTCTTTATGGCTCGAACCGCGGCGAGGACAGCATTACAGTCTTTGCGGTCGGTCGTAAAAGCGGAACTTTGAAGAATGTTGAAAACGTTTCGACTCAAGGAAAAATGCCGCGCTCCTTCGCGCTTGATCCTAGCGGAGAATGGTTGGTAGCAGCGAATCAGGGATCCAATAATGTGGTTATTTTTCGGGTGGATAGCAAGTCGGGCCGTCTGACTCCGACCGGGCAGGAGCTACAAGTGTTTACTCCGACTTATGTGATGTTTGTACCGGTACATTGAGTTCGCCTACAGTGATTCCTGTAGGTTTCTCGTCGATGGAACTTTCTGAGCGCAGTCTGCATCGAACTCCGTATGGGCGAAACTGCGAGCATGCAAGGGAAGTTCCAAGAAGAGAACTACCGTGTAATTGCAGTCGATGATCAAAACCTGGTGATTCGAGGAACCCTTACGGGTGATGTCCTGACGATCACCAATGCGAATCCTGATTTTCCACTTACTTTGGAGCAGTATCCGATTGGGAAATTAATTTCGTTGAGTATTCCCACTTCAGGTTTGCCAAGCTAAACGCGGACGGGTGAGGACGCCCGTCATCCCCCATTTCTCTAAAGACGTTCCTGCGAACTTTTTTCTGGCAGGCCAACCACGACGCTGCGTTTTTTAGGTAATTCGCTCTCGGGGATTTCCGCGATGTAGTTTAGATCAATGCCAAGAAGTTGACACATTCCCCGAGCTGCATCATTGAAAAAGTAAACAACATCCCCTCCGAAGCGGTCGCGGGCGCGTTTGCGTTCATCCAGGTCGAAGGGATTTACTGCGTAGACTTTGAGGTCCGGTGATTCACGCAGCGCTGTTCCGAGTTCGCGCTGGAACGCGAGGCCTCCTTGTCGGACCTGGGCCATGGTGAGAGCGACCACGTGGTAAGGCATTGATGGTAACTATACGCGGAGGATTGCGAAGGATGCACGTGCGTTCAGGATTCTGACCTCAGCGGCTAAAGCCGCGTCTTGGAACTGTGATTGTCGCAGCGCTGAAGCGCTGCGACACCCAAATTCAAGTTGCAGCACCAAAGTCCTCGCGCGTGAGGAGCTGGAATGGAAAAACTTTAAAGCAGATTCCTCACGTGTGACGGAGCGCGGAATGGGAAAACACTAAAGCAGATTTCTCACGCCTAAAGGCGTTCGGAATGACAATGGGCAAGTGTGTGTAGCCTCTTAGAAAGTGGCGCTGGATGTTCCTCCGGCTGCTGGTACGTAGCATTTCAGGGTGTAATCCATCACCATGCGGTCGGCGTTGAATCTCCATCCCAAGGTTCGGATGGTGCGCTTCATGCGCTTGATCCAGCCACGCGGCAGGCCGTCTCCGTCGCGCTTGTAATACAACGGGATCACTTCTTCTTTCAGCACGCGATATAGATCTTCTCCGTCGCGAGAATCGTGAACATCCATGTTGGTGTGTGTGCGTCCGGTCCCGATCGCAAATCCGTTCAAGCCGTCATAGGCTTCGGCCCACCAGCCATCGAGCACGGAGAGATTGAGTCCGCCATTCAAAACGACCTTCTGACCGCTTGTGCCTGACGCTTCGAGCGGCCGCCGCGGATTGTTCAACCAGACATCGACACCTTGCACCAGGTAGCGTCCGACGTTGATGTCGTAGTCTTCAATGAAGACAAACTTGTCAGCAAACTTGGGGTTGCGCATCAATTCGGCGATTTGCTGTAGTACGCGCTTGCCGGGTTCGTCGCGCGGATGTGCTTTCCCAGCGAAGACGAATTGCACGGGACGTTTGGGATCGTTCACCATGTTGCCGAGTCTTTCGATATCGGCAAGGATCAGATTGGCTCGTTTGTAGGTGGCGAAGCGCCGCGCAAAACCTATGGTCAGTGCGTCCGGGCTGAGCAGCCGTTCGAGTTGTTGCAGAGTCTCGGGATCTTCACCTCGCCGCTTGGCTTGATCCACTGCTCGCCGACGCACGAATTGCAGCAATTGCGATTTCAGGCTGAGATGGGTTTCCCAGAGCTCTCCGTCGTCGACATTTTCGATGCCATCCCAGATTTTGGCTTCGCTGCCGTGCTGATGCCAGCCTGGTCCGAGATGACGGTCATAAAGGCGGAACATCTGCGGAGCCAGCCACGACGGTACGTGAACGCCGTTCGTGATGTGTCCAATGGGAACTTCCTCTTCAGATTTCCCCGGACAAAGTCCAACCCACATGGCGCGTGAGACTTCACCATGCAGTGCCGAAACTGCATTGGCACGGCGTGCGAGTTTCAGGCCGAGGACGGTCATGCAAAAATCTTCGCTGTGATTCTCTATGCGCTCTCTGCCCAACCCAAGAAGATCGTTATGGGAGATTCCGAGCGAGTCACGGAGAGGCCCGAGATGCTCTTCTATCAAGTCGGCGCTGAAGCGGTCATGCCCGGCCGGGACGGGCGTGTGAGTAGTGAAAACAACTTCGCGCGAAACGCGGGCAGCAGCCTGGCCGAAGGTCAATCCTTCGTCTTCCATGCGGCTACGAATGGATTCGAGAACGGCGAATCCGCTGTGCCCTTCGTTAAGGTGAAGCACGCTCGGGGTGATGCCCAATACTCTTACTGCCCGGAAGCCACCGATGCCGAGGAGCAACTCTTGGCGGATGCGGGTGCGCCCGTCTCCTCCATAAAGGCGTGAGGTTAGTTCGCGATCTTCCGGGGCATTGCCTTCGACATTGGAATCGAGCAGGAGCAGGTCACAACGTCCTACTTTCACTCGCCAGACCTTGGCGCGGATCAAGTCGTTGCGCGTCTCAATCTCGACTACTACCGGAAGCCCGTTGGTTCCAATGGCGGGTTCCATCGGCATCTGATTGACGTCGGTTTGCAGATATTCTTCCTGCTGCCATCCGTTTCGATCGAGGCGCTGACGGAAATATCCTTGTCCGTAA